>JAGOBP010000090.1 GCA_017999195.1 Thermoflexales bacterium | reverse complement strand
GCGCGATGGTGTACGTCTTGCCCGTGCCCGTCGCGCCCAGCAGCGTCTGAAATCGATCGCCGCGTTTGAGGCCGTCCACCAATTGTTCGATCGCGACGGGCTGATCGCCCATCGGTTGAAAGTCAGAGACCAGTTCGAATTTTTGGGACATCGTTACTCTCCAGTTGGATCAACGCCGTGTCCGATGAAACCACTCGCGACGAGCCGCCGCAACTCGATCGGGGGTGGCGGCAACCGCACGATGTGTTGCTCCGGCGCATAGTCGGGCGTGGGCCACATCAAACCGAGTTCGCGCGAGACATCCTCGACCACGCGCAAATGGCGCGGCGTGCCCGCATACGTCACAAACACCGCCGCCGAATACGGAACCACGCGGCCCGTCACAAAATCACGGACACCGTCCGGCGTCAATTCCGGCTCACCCAGATTGTTGGCATCCGGCAGCACCACATCGCCGTGCAGCGTGGTCCGATCATACAACACGTTCAACGCCGCCGTCGCTTCCCACGAACTGGACAGCGGCAGCCGCCGCGTATTGACGTAGCCCACCCGATCATCGTAACCGGGCAACACAAAATAAACCGTCGTGCCATCAGTCAACTGCGGCACCAGATCAAACAAGTCTTGCCACACGTGCGTTTGTTCCTGCCAGGCCGTGGCCGCTGCGGCGCGCACCGTCAATTGCGTCGCACCGCCAATGCCAATCAACACCGCCACGCCGGTCACGATGAACCCCTGAAAGCGCTGCGTATGACCGCGCGCCAGCCACTGCGCCGCTAAGGCCAACACCGCCACGATGCACAACGCCGCGCCGGGAATGGCCCAGATGTTGACGCGCGAATGCACCGAATCGAGATTGGGTTCATACAGAATCAAGATCGGGAAATAGCCCGCGCAAGCGAACGCCAGGCCCAGCCCCAGCAACTGCCCCCACTCGCGCGGCGGGGTTGCGGCCACTGCTCGCGCCGATGGCCGTCGGGTGAGCGCCCAAACGATCGTCCAGACTGCGCCGATGGCCGCCAGGATCAGCAGGCCCGCTTCGCCATTGTTGGACAAGCCCAGCCAACTGCGCACCGGTTCAGTCCACGCCCAAAACAACGACTTGGACCCGAGGATTAAACGATCGAACAAGCGGCCGACATCCAGCGTGATCTCCGTCAAATACGGATCATCAATGCCGACCAGGTTGTAGCCCAGACTGCGCCACAGCATATAGGCCACATTGAGACCGGCCGGCAGCAGTGCCCACAGCGCGCGCTTCCAGATCGCCAACAACACACACAGGCCCAGCAACACGCCCAGGGCCGCCTCGTACATCAAGGGCGCGATTACGGCCAGGAGTGTGGCGGCCACCAGATACCGATAATGACGCCGTTCCACAAAGGTGATCAGCGCACTCATCGCGACCAGAGTCATCAGCCACGCCACTCGGCCCAACACGGTGTGCGTCAACCACATTTGAGACAGGTCCGCCGGAAAGACAAGCGTCAGCGCCGCAACCAGCAAGGCCACATAGCGCAGGCGCGGCGGCAGCAAACGCTGCACCACCCAATACAACTGCCCCGCAATCGCCAGCGTAATCAGCCACGCGATCACATACAGCCCGTCGATATTCAGGCCGATCAGGCTGTGCAGCAGCGCGACCGGCGCATTGACCAACGGCCGCCGATCGGCCGCGCTGAACCAGTGGATCGACTGCTGGGCCATCGGCATGACCAGATAACTCCAGTCATCCGAGAAGAGGATCGGTTGATAAAACGCGGTGTAGGTCACGCCGCCGATAAGCGCCAGCAGGATCGCGCTCAGCCCGTGGGACCAGTGACCGGCCAGGCGCTTCATGTCACTGCGCCTCGTTGGCCTTGCTCGCAGGTGTGGGTGTCCAGAACGGAAACGGGAAGTTAAACGTGGGAAACGGCGTCGCCATCTGGGCCAGACAGCCGTCGGCGCTGCACGTCACCACGAGATTGACATACTCGAAGTAGTTGTTGACGAAGTCGGTTTCGCTAATGTCGCCGCGCGCCAACTTCTCCGCCGAAGATCGTCGCAGCCGCGCCGTGATGTCGGTGTTGCCCGTCATATCCTGGCCCGCCACAAAGGCGCTGTAAATCGGCGGCTCAATCGCCAGAAAATAGCGGCCAATCACGTGCTGCGCGGCGCGGAACATGTCCAGATAACCGGGTTGCCAGCGCAACGGACTATCATACTGGATCATCAACGCCACTTCGCGATCACCTGCATCAAACGTAAACCAATACACATTGGGATTACGCACACCCGCTTCGCGCAGGGCTTGATTTAAGATCGCGGGCGCATCCGAGCGCGCGATCGTCTGATCGCGTGCGATCGCGCCCGATGGACCGCTGGGCCGTCGGGTCGCCGCCGATCCGATCGGTTGGTTGACCGCCGCGCGAGCCGTGGATGTGACTGTCGGTTCGATAATCACTTCCGCCACGCCGATCGTGGCCGGAAACAAATCGGTGGCCGTGGGTCGCGGCGTGCGCGTCGGCGTGGCCGTGCGCGTCGGCCCGAAGTCGGGAAACGGCCGCACCGTCGACGCGGCAGCGGGCGCGGCCGGGCGCGGTGTGGCGGTCGGGGCCGCACAGGCCGACAACACACCGACTAACACAACACTCAACAACATTCGCAGGAACAGGGCACGTAAAAGAGTAAGCATTTGCAAATTATACCGCACATGGCGTGAGTTTTGCCCGGAATCTAATCCAATCTGGACATGACATTCAGTCGCCGGATCAGGTGACAAAGCAGTATTGACTGGCCATCACCACCTCGCTAGACTGACGGAGGTTCAACAATTTCAGCCGCCGGCGTTTCACCAACGTCCAGCCAGCAAAGCGAGTGTGTCATGCGCAAGTCCATCAAGCTTATCTGTGCCAGTGCCGCGTTCGTCGTAATCGTCGCCGCCGCTGCGACTCAGCCAAGTCACGCCAGCGGCCTGTGGTATGTCGCAACCACGGGCAGTGACAGTAACGACTGCGCCACGCCAGCCACGCCCTGTGCCAGCATCAACGGCGCGTTTAACAAACCGGGCATTGTAGCGGGCGATACGATCCGGGTGGCAGCAGGGACTTATACGGGCACTGGCACAGAAGTGGTCGCGTTAAATCGGGATGCCCAGCTGGTGGGCGGCTGGAATAGCACTTTTACCGCACCGGGTGGCCCCTCGACGATTGATGGACAAAAAGCCCGTCGCGGGATCGGGTTAGGGTTCAACGTCACGGCGATAGTCGATCGGTTTACCATTCGGAATGGGTTCGATGACTATGGCGGGGGTGGTATTTTTATGGGTGTTGGCTCGCTGACCCTGATCAACAGCACAGTCACAGCCAACTGGGCCAGGCAGGGTGGAGGCGGCATATACAGTGGCAACGGAACTTTGACGGTCATCAACAGTACAATCAGTGGGAATGCGACGGGCGAAGCCAACTACTACAGTGGTACGGGCGCCGGAGGGATCTATGCTAGCAATAGCGTGGTTTGGCTAAGAAACGTGACCGTCGCCAACAACCTGGAATTGGGAGAGTGGGCGCCGAGAGCGATTATAGTATCTGACGCAGTCGGAGCCGTCTACCTGACAAATACCATTATTGCCAATAATCCGCCGGGGAGAATAGCGGGGAGTGAGTGTGAGGGCAAGATTTATAGCGAAGGATTTAACCTCGTCGACGACCTGGCGGCCTGCCCGATCACACTTGTCAGCGGCGACCTGGCCAACGTTGATTCGAAACTCGGCACGTTGCAAGACAACGGCGGCTCAACTTTGACTCATCGCCTGCAACCGGGCAGTCCAGCGATTAACGCCGGCGATCCAGCGGGTTGCTCCGATGGCACCAACCCGCTCCCGATCGATCAGCGCGGCTTACCGCGACTGGACCGTTGCGACATTGGCGCTTACGAGGCGTCGATCGACGCGGGTCTGCGCGGACAAGGCTCATTTTTACCTGGATCGACCAGTGGCTATCAAATAACCCTGACCAATCGGACGGCCTATTCAATCACCAATCTGGCCATCACAAGCAATTTGCCCGTATCACTGACGTATCAGTCTGGAACGCTATTTGCAACCAGCGGCCTCTATACAGCAACCAACGACTTAATCGAATGGTCGGGAACACTGGCTGCCTACGAAGCCATGACCTTGACCTTTGCCGCAACGATCGATGCACATTTTACGGTTTGCAGCACGATTGCAAACAGCGCGGCGATTAATGGAGCAAACTTTGCGACCAGCGTCTCCACCTCAGACGCCGTTCCCTGCATTTGCGGCCTGGCCAAGAACGCCAGCAACCCGGTCCTAGCCGTTGGGCCGTCGGGCAGCTGGGATCAATCGTTGGTCTATGATCCGGCAGTCTTGAAAGACGATACGCTCTATAAGATGTGGTACTCCGGCTCGAACGGTACTTCCAACCGAATCGGCTACGCCACATCGCCCGATGGTCTTACCTGGACGAAATACGGCAGTAATCCTGTCTTGGCCCCCACGCTGGCATGGGAAGGCAGTCGTGTCTTTGGGCCAACCGTTATCTCGGATACGGGCCTCTACAAGATGTGGTATGCCGCTTCTGATGGCACGACCACACGCATCGGCTACGCCACTTCGCCCGACGGCATCACGTGGACTAAGCAAGGTAATCCGGTGCTTGATGTTGGACCAACGGGTGCCGGATACGATACATGGGATGATGCTTACGTTTCGCGGCCGAGCGTGATCAAAATCGACGGCACGTATCATTTGTGGTACACCGGCAATGACGGCCTCACCGACCGCATCGGACACGCCACTTCAGCCGATGGCGTCAACTGGTCAAAAGACTTGGCGAACCCGGTGGTCGATCTGGGTGCGCCCGGCGCGTGGGATTGGCTCGATACCTATGCCGCCGATGTGGTTGCCTATGGCGACCAATACCTGATGTGGTATTCAGGCTCGACCTTGCCAGCGGCCTATCAGACCGGCTTCGCGCTGTCAACCGATGGTCATGCCTGGGCCAAGCAATCCAGCTTGATCGCTCAAGGCGCGCCCGGCGCCTTCGATTCCAGCAGCGCCGACTATCCCGCGGTGATTCAAGACGGTAGCCAATTCAAAATCTGGTATTCGGGCTTAAACAGCACCGGCACATACAACATCGGCTACGCCACTGCCCAGATATGCAGCGCCGTCCTCGTCGCGCCCGACAACCATCACACTTACCTGCCGATTATTTCCAGGTCTGTGCCGCCCGCGCCAACTTGCGCCCCCTACTACTCGGATAACTTCAGCAACGCGAATAGCGGCTGGTATGTCAGCGATAACGCCGATCGAAAGTATGCCTACGTAAACGGCGAATATCAAATTTGGGCGAAGAATCCCTACGCGGCGTGGTTCGGAACCGCCGGTGCCAAAGCCACCAACTTTACAGCCTCGGTCAGCGCGCGCCGCACCAACGGAACTTCAGGTTCGTATGGCCTGCTCTTCGGCATCAACGAGAATTGGAGCCACTTCTATGAAGTCCTGATCAGCAATAATTCAGTCAGCGTGTGGCGCTATGTCAATGGCCTCTGGTACACGCCGCAAAACTGGACTTCTTCCAACTTCATCGCCACGGGCACCAATTGGAATCGATTGAAAGTCGTGCGGAATGGCACGCTGATCACCGTCTACATCAACGGCCAGCAGCTGGCCAACCTCGACGACAGTATGTTTGTCGGGTTAGGGCGTATCGGCCTCGTTGCCGAGTCGGGCGACACCGCCGCCGATCTCCGCTTCGATGACTTCACACTTTACCCGGCCGAGTGCGCCTCGCAAGCTTATCGGGCCACTGAAGGCACGCCGTTTGAAATGGGCCAGCCCGAAGCGCGGGCCGGACTCATCCCGCCGGGGCAGAATCGCCCTTAAAACAGGGCGAATGTGATGAACAACAGACCAGGTCAGATGACTGACCCATAACTTGAGGAACAACCCGGGGATAAACCACGCCAACCTGATCGTGGGTGCAACGCCATCCAGATCGTCTGCCTCAATTAGTGGGCCACGGCTTTCGAGAACACATTCATCACGACCACGCCCGCCACGATCAACACCATGCCGATGAACGCGGGCGCATCGATGCGCTGACCGTACAGCAGCCAACCCGTCAGCGTGATCAAGATCAGGCCTAGCCCGGACCAGATGGCATAGGCCACGCCCATCGGAATTTCACGCAGGGCTAGCGACAACGCATAAAAAGCCGCGCCATAGCCAATCACCACGATGATCGACGGCCACAGTTTGGTAAAGCCCTCGCTCGCCTTCAACGCCGAGGTGGCGATAACTTCCGCAATGATTGCGATCAACAACGGCACCCAACGATTCATCTCGATCTCTCCCTATGCGTATGATTTACCAGAGCAAATGTTTTTGCAGAATACGCCCATAGCGGTTCATCACCAACCGATCAGCCAACTGCGGCCACGCGGCATTCAACTTGGCGAAGAGGCGTGTGCTGACGCCGCCCATGATGTGCAAGCGTTCGCGTTGTTGAATCGACGTCAGCAATTCAGCCACGACGTTAGCCAGCGGTTCAATCTTCACGCCCATCTCGCGCCAGATGGGATGAAACGATCGCTCTGCCTCCGTGTCCGTGGGGCTGGGCGAAAAATACGAGACGATCACCTTGCGCTGTTCCAGCGCCAACTCGCGATTGATCGCCTCGACGAAGGCCGCCACGCCCGCGCGCGTTGCCACATCCGCGCTGTAATACGGAAAGGCTAAGCGGCCGTCGGCAAAGCCGCCGACATGCAGAATAACGCCATTTTCTCGCATGATCGACAACACACCCTGCGTCAAGTTGATCACGCCGCCCAAATTCACATCGAGCATGCGGCGCACTTCGTCGGGCGTGTGCGCGTCGAGCGGCTTGCGTACATCCGCACCGCTGGCGTTGATGACAAAATCGAGCGCGCCATAGTGGGCGGCGATGAATTCGCGCAGCGCGATAATTTGATCAGGCACAGCTAGATCGATCGGGTACGCGCAGTGCGCCCCCTGCTCCACCACCAGACGATCCAACTTCGCTCGATCGCGTCCCGCTGCGATCACGGTCGCGCCCTGCGCCGTCAACGCTCGCGCGACCGCCGAACCCAGTCCGCCGGTTGCGCCCATCACCAACGCGATTTTGCCTTGAAAATAAGCCTGTTCCATTGATCAATCCCTTTCCAAGAATTGTTCGCGCAAAAATTCGGCGGCGCGTGCTGCACCATTCCACTGCGCAAAGAGACGCTGCAAGTCGGCCGCTCGCGATCGGGCCGTGGGATCATCCAGCAAGTCGTCGATGGCCGCAAGCAGGGTGCGACGCGACAAGCGACGTTTGCTCAAGCGTCGCGCACTGCCATACCGCACCACCAATTCGATGTTGCTTTCTTGCTCCGGCTGCAAGCCAATGCCCACCAACGGCGTGCCCGAAGCACACGCGGTCTGCACCGTGTCCTGCCCGCCATGAATCACGGCCAGGTCAGCCAGGGGATTGACCTTATGCGCGGGCAGCCAATCGAAAACGTGAACGTTCTTTGGCATCGGCAGGTCGCGCACATGCGCCTTGACCGGCGCGATCACGGTATAGGGCGCACCCTCAAACGCGGCTAACACTTTGGCCAGAATAGCGCGATTGGCCGAGCTGCCCATGGCGCAATAGATCAACGGTCGATCGCGCGGCAGGCCTAGAATTTCAGGCGGAATCTCGCCTTCTAGGTGCGCAAAGATCGGCCCTACGTAGTGCCAGTGATCGGGCAGCGTGGTGATGCCCGTCAACTCAGGGATGTCGGTTACGAGGGTGTAGTCGCCTTCGTAGATGTCCACCAGTCGTCGAATCGGCGGCGTGCCGTATGTTGCGGCGACGCGCGCAAACGGGCCGATCCACAATCGGGTGTTGAGCAGCCACCGATTAGTCAGTGCGGCCAGCCACTGCGACGGCAGCCAGCGCACGATCGGCCAATCAAAGGCATCCGGCCAGGTAGCCAGACCGGCCTGCAAAAACGGGCGCGACAACGGAAAGGGCATGACGTACACCAGCGGCACATGCGCGGCCCGCGCCGAGATGACCGTGCTGAGCGTAAAGCCGATGACCACTGCGGCGGGCTGCAACTCTTCGTATAAGGCCAGTTCACTGCGAACACGCGCGCGCAATTCCTCTTCAGTGAACGGGTCTTGAAAGGACTCCATGCGATCGACTTTCCACAAGTGTTCAATCTTGGCTTCAGTCAACCACGGCTGCAAGCGGCGAAACTCAAAACCTGCCTGCTCGATGAGACCAGAAAACTGATCGCTGTAGCCAAAGAACACGCAGTGAAAATACGGGCGGCACGCCCGCGCAATCTCGATCATGCGCGTCGTTTCGGCAATGTTGATGGTTTCAGGCACAAATATCAGCGTCGGCATACCTCACCTCACTTGACTGCCAGGCCCGCCGCCAGCAATTGGAGTGCACCCAACAGCATCGCGGTCGCATCCACGCTCTTCGGATCGAGCATGGTCATTTCCAACATGCCTTCGTACAAGGCCGCAAACGTCGTCGCTACGAGGGTTGTATCCACTGGACGGAACTCGCCGCGATCAATGCCCTGCTGCACGAACTCGGCCAGCACATCACGATAGGCCGTAAAAAACAGGCGAATATGCTTGCGGACTTTGGCATCGCGCTGCGCCAGACTGTACAACTCATACATCAGCGGCGTCGACGCGACCGCCTCGCCAACCGTCGCGCGCACGTACTGCGCCAGGCGCTCCTGCACCGTGCCGGGCGCGGCCAGCAGTTCGCGCAGCCCTGTCACATCGGCATCGATGATGGCCTGCATGATGCCGACGATGACGTCGTCCTTGCCCTTGAAATACCAGTACACGCCGCCGATGCTGAGACCCGCTTCGTGCGCGATGTCCTCCATGCGCGCGGCCTCGAAGCCCTTGCGCGTAAAGACTTTTATGGCCGCCTCCAAAATCTGCGGCTTGCGTTCGGCGCTGACATCCGGTCGAGCCATGGGTCCTCCGTCAACTCAGGGTCTTGATCATCGTCGTCGAGGCCGTGAAGCCCAGCCACTCGCGCTTGATCGGCAGCCGCTGCGTGCGCGTGGCGACAAAGCCCAGCCGTTCGTACAACTGCCGCGCGCGCGGATTGGTGTCCACCACGTCGAGGCGCACGGTCTGGTAACCGTGCTCGCGCGCAAACTCGATCACGCCATTCAGCAATTTCGTACCCACGCCCTGCCCGCGCACCGCTTCATCCACCGCGATACCGTCCATCAGTAGTTCGCCGTCGCGATACGGCCGCACGGCCAGACACGCCGCGCCAAAACGCAGCACGCCTTCGATCACACCCAGTGCCGCGAGGTACGTGCGTAAGCGTACGGCTAAAAATGGCCGCCGCTGATGCTGAATGCCGGCCACCCCCACCAACCGATCGGCCTGCCGCGCCACCACGGCCTGCTCGGCGCACAGGTCGTGTTCCAGAATCGCCACGCCCGCTGGCGGTGCGCCCAAAAAGAACTGGCCCTTCTGCCGGAACGACTGATAAAACAACTCGGCCGCCGCGCGCCGGAACCGTTCCGGCAGCCCCACTTGAATCGTCACCGCGTTCATGGTTGCCTCTTTTGATAACCGAATGAATATTCGGTTATTGAGCCGAAAGAATGGGGCGCCGACTGCGCGCCCCATCAATTACCGAATCATCGTTCGGTTTAGATTATACTCAACGCGGGCCGATTGTCAAGGGGCGTTTAGACAGTGCGCACGCCCACCTGCCGCTCGCTCAACGCCCACAAGCGCTGCTGCGCCGTCACATCATACGACGCTTCATTCGATTTGGTCGCTTTGCTATCGGCAAAATACTGGCCGCTGACACCGGCTACCTCTGGCGATGAGGCCAGATACACACTGGTCTGCGCGCCCTGCTCTGGCCGCTTCGCGCCGATCTTCTGAATGACCTTCATCCCGAAGTTCAGCAGGCCGCCGTTGTTCAGGCCAAAGCCCGTCGCCACGAAGCCGGGATGCAGGACATTCGCCGTAACACGCGTGCCTTCCAATCGTCGCGCGAGTTCATACGTGAACATCACGTTCGCCAACTTGGAATGACCGTACGCGCCCCAGCCGCTGTAACTCTGCTTGAATTCAGGATCATCCAGGCGCAGGCCCTTGGTCATGCGATGCGCGTCCGACGAAACGTTGACAATGCGGGCGGGCGCACTGGCTTTGAGCACGTCCAGCAGTTCATTCGTCAACACAAAGTAATTCAAGTGATTCAGCGCCCACGTCATTTCTTGCCCGTCGGCATTAGTCTCGCGATTGGCAAAATACGCGCCCGCATTGTTCAACAGCACATCCAGCCGCGTGTATTTCTGCTTGAATTCAGCCGCCACGCGCCGCACTTCCGCTTGCCGCGACAAGTCGCCGATCAAGAATTCCACGTTGGAATTGCCCGTCGCCGCTTTGATCTGCGTGGTCGCATCTGCGCATTTCTGCGGATTACGCCCCACC
>JAGOBP010000089.1 GCA_017999195.1 Thermoflexales bacterium | reverse complement strand
ATGAGACCCCTCCCAAGACTGCTGGCGATACTACGGCAAGGTATTCGCGTTGATCGTATTGGACCAAGTCGAGTAGTAATACTTGGTATTGGTCGGCGGGTTGTAGATAAAGGCCCGGACTTGATAGTAATACGTGCTATCAGGCGTCAGATTCTGAACCAAGTATGCGCCCACATCACCAACTGCCTCAATCTGAGTCCAGACAACTGGACCAATCGCAGGTGCCCGACCTTGCCAGACATCGTAGCCCAGACCGGTAGCGCCAGGCTGGCTGCGCTGCCACGTCAGGGAGATAGTGGTCGAAGTCTGGATCGGCGACTGCAAACTGGTCGGCGCCAAGGGCAACATATCCACCGTCGCCACGTTCGAGTAGCTGGAAGACCACATGCCATTCACGGCCTTCACGATGTAAGCGTAGGTGTTGCCGACAGTCACAGTAATGTTATTGTAAGTGACCGAGCCAGTGCCCGTGCGGCGCGCAAGGGTGGTTAGCGGGGTAGAAGCACCACCGTTAACGCCCCGTTCGACCACAAAGCCGGTCTCATTGGTGGCATTATCCGTAAAGGTCAAGCGGATGCTGGTCAGGAGCTGCTGAACCGCCGTCAAAACTGTCGGAGCGGCTGGCTTAGGCCCGGCCGAGGTGGTGATCGTCCTGATGTTTGAGGTTGCACCACCACTTACGTTGAAAGCAACAACCCGATACCGATAGCCCGTAGCCGACCCCACCGTGGTGTCGGTATAGACCGTCGAATTTGCCGGAGCCGTTGCCACGACGATAAACGGCGCACTCGCGCTGGTACCGGTTGCCCGCTCAATGCGGAAACCGATTTCATTCCGCTGATTACCCAACGTCGTCGGCGAGGTGGCCGGTGTCGGATCGGTCCACGTCACCCGAACTTGCGGGGTTGAGCTGATCGGTGCAGACGCCACCAACGACACCAGCGTGGGCGTCAGCGGAACCTGCGACGGCGCGATGGCCGACATCGGGCGCATCATGTCCATTTCTTCGTGGCTCAGGATGTGGCAGTGCCACACATATTCCCAGCCAAAGTTGACGAGATCGTTCACGATAGGCGCAATGGGGTTACCATTGGCGTCGGTATTGTTGAACCCGGCCTGGATACCGAGGGCACCGTTCTGATTGCCGCGCGCCCCGATGGGCATCATGGGATTCAACGGGCGATAACTGTCAGGCACTGCAAACGGCAGCGACGGCAGAATCGGACGCATGACCACGATGGTGTCCTGAAGCGGATTGATACGAACGGTTTCTTTCCAACCCAGTTCATTCGGATCAGGTGGAATAACATTATTGTCCCAGGCCACACGATTGAGCACTTGCACGTTAAACAGGTGGAAGTGGATCGGGTGCGTGTCCACGCCGTTATGCGTGATCTTCCAGATCTGGGTGCCATCCGTCCCGGTTAAGATCGGTGTCACATTCAACGCGCTGGGCATGCGCGTACCATCCAGAATCTCAGTGGATGGATTCACATACGGGTACAGAATAATGTTCTGCAACAACGGCGTTGCCCCGGGCGCTTCCAGACCGATGTTCGCCGTCATCCGACCAAACTCATCGAAGTGGGACGAGTTCATTTCGTCGTGGATGCCCTTGGGTTGCAGCGGGATGGACAGTTGCGGCCCGGTGCCATTCTTGGCCGCCCCGAGCGTGTCAAACTTGAAGGGGAAGCCACCCTGTTCCATGATGCGGGCATAACCGTCGCATTTAGTCGACGGCGTGGTGAGGCTGTTGCACCAGCCGCCAGTGACAAAGTTGGAGCCATACGCTGAATTGTAGACTGACTGACCAACGACGATCGGATCAACTGATGACTCAAACAGCCCAGAGCCGTCAGCGTGGTGAGCAAAGGCGGCTTCGAGCAAAGCGAGCCGGTCGGTGGTCGTATTGTTCGGACGATCGAACGCTAAAGCTGGCACCGCCATTGAGACCTTAACCTGCATAACCGTGCGGGTGTTAGGGCCGTAGCCGGGCAGAATCGTTGGTACGCCGACGGGTGACAGATCGGGGCCACCGGTGTAGTAGTCGTAACTGGGCACACGTGCCGGGAACGCGGCAGGCGCATCGTTATACAGGATCAACGTCTTGCCGCGGAATTGCGAGAAGTCCACGATCACATCGGCGCGTTCCGCCGGGGCCAGCAACAGCGAATGCTGATCGACATTGCCGACATCGAAGCGGGTAGGATCGGTAACCCACGTGGTGGGCTGCGCCGGAATGACAACCGGTGCGGGCAGGAAGCCGCCCTCGGTCCCGATCTGGATCCAGTTGGGACCCTTCGGGCTCCACGTCTCATCCGGCGTCGGGAAAACAACCGGATCGAGTTGCGCGGCGGCCAGTTCGGCCGGGTTCAGCGCGACTTCACTGAGGGTGCCCGTGCGCGGATCGGCCACGTACCACGACAGGTTGAAGAATCGGTCATTGGCCGCGTTCAGAACGCGGAAGCGATACGCCTTGGGATCAACCGTGGTCGTGGGATAAACCGTGCCATTGACCAACGGCGTGTCATTGAAGGCTTCCATGCCCACCGAGATATTGGGCGTACCCGGAATCTCAGCCGGTTCGCAGAACGGATCACTGGGGTATTGCCAGGTGGCCTCGTTATCCAGATCGCATGGTACCGCTAGCGGCGTCTGGAAGTCCGTGGCTGGATCCATGTTGTAATACGGATTCGGAATCGGCTGATACTCGGCATTGGATGGCGGCCAGAACCACGGGCCGTACATCCAGCGACCGAAACCACTCATGCCGGACGGATCGCCCGGATTCTGGGCCGGCATGTAAACATGCGGCGCCCACAGGCTGCCTTCACCGCCCCACTTATCAGCTTGCCAGGTCGGGTCTTGCTGGGCCATCTTGGCCGCGCTGGGTACGAAAGTCTTGTCTTGAACAATCAGCGGAATGCCCAAGCCCAAATCGCTGAACGTGCCGGTGACAAACAGATTCTGTTCCGCTTCATCAGTGACCAGATAACCAGCAGCCTCACCTGCGTACACGTTCAGGCGCGTCGTGCCCCAGGCATGGTCGTGGTAGAACATCAAGCGCGCGCTCTGCTGATTGGTGTAGAAGAACGTCATTGCGCCAGCGCCTGGATCGGGCATATCCGGCACGTTGTAAACACTCACGCCCTTGGGATACGCTGTATCCTCACCGGCCGGTGTGATCCATTGATGCGGGGTGCCATCGCTGATCCACGGCGTAACGCCGCCGTGCAAGTGCAAGGTCGCCCGATTTTCAGAGAAGCATTCACGCGACTTGGGCGTCTCACCGCAGACCGGATTGCGCACCTCATCGATAACGGAACCTTCGTCCATGGCCATGTCCAACGGCACGCCACCCGGATCAAGTTCCATCATGTCTGGGCCAGGGCCGGCCCCCATCAAGGTGGTGTCCACCGGCAGGAACAGGTCGCCCCCAGTTCCGGTCGGGAGCAGATTGCGGAACAGGATGCGCGTCGGGCGATCTTTTAGGGCGACAATCGTCGGCCCTAAGTAGGACGGCTTGGTTACGCCGTAAGCCGGTAGCCCGTTGATCAGAATCGGCGTAGTAGGCGACAAAGGATTCAGGTTTGCATTAGTCAGCGTAATATGCTGACTCCAGGTGACGTTCTTGGAGGTTTCAAGTTGGACATAACCGCGCAACAGCGTTTCCGGCAGCAAGGAACTGAATTTCATGCGGTACTGGACAAGCCCAATCTCAATGTAATCAGTCCCTGAATAGGTCGTAGTATCAACCACCGCGATTGGGATGGCCTTGGCGTCCGGTGCTGTGGGGCAAACCGGCGCAACCGCGCCAGTGGGATCGCATAGACCCGGCAGCGGATCAACGAATTTCTTGAGGCCGGGCGTCAAATAGCCAGCACCGGGGTTAGTGATGCTAATGCCCGTGACCGCACCCAACACGGAAACATGGGCTGTGGCGGTGGCGTATTTATCTGCCGGAGCGACCGTGTCGGCAATGGTCACGGTCGGGGCGCTGCTGTAGCCCTGACCACCGCTGACAAGCACAACCGCGCCCACGCCGATGGACGCAGTCACTACGGCCGGGGTAGAGAACTTGGGTTCTTTGGCGCTGGCGGCCGTTTGACGCCGCACGCCTGACGCCCAACTGGGGCGCAGACCACCCGCATCAGCAATCGTGACACCCGGGGCAAACGAATAACCGGTGCCCGGGTTAGTGATTTCGATACTGGTAATCGTGCCGCTGAAAGGTGTGCCACTGGCACCGACTACAGCAACGCCAGTTGCCTGCACGCCGCCGACCAGGTCCGGCAAATCGAATTCAACGATCGGGTGAATGTAGTCGGTACCGGCGTCGACGATGGTCACGTTGTCAACGTAACCGCTGACAAAAGCCGAGGCGTCCATTGAGGGGGTGCCGCCGCCGTCGAACGTAACCTCCGGGGCAATGAAGCCAAAGCCGGACTCATCGACCGTGACACCGGTCAAAACACCCAATGAGAGTTCTGCCACAGCCGTGGCCTGCACGGTCGGCACGACACCTGCCGTGGTAATTGTAACAACCGGAGTTACCAAATAGCCGCTGCCCGAACTGGTCACAGTTATATCCGAGATACTGCCCGTCCTCGGATCGACGGTAGCCACCGCCGCCGCCCCCGATCCGCCGCCGCCACCAATCTCAACGAGGGCGTCAGCAAGAACCTGCGGGCTGTTGGCATAGTTGGGCCACGGCCCAAAGTAATGCGGGATCAAACTTTGATCTTGAGGATCCGTCGGGGCCGAAGCAGGGGCCGCCACGGGCGCCGCCGACGTGATCTGGGCTTGACCCACTACTTGAAAAAGTAGCGAGGCAATAACCAGCATCGACAACACAATACTGAGGTACTTACGGTTTATCATGTCTCTCTCCTCTTACATATTCAATTACAGTTGTTTAAGACCTGCTTAGGGCAAAATATCAGGCAGATGAATCGCCCTTTACTCCACTTTTCATCAACTTTAAGATTAGCGCAAAACCTGCGGGCACACACTCAGCTCTAGGGGAGAACTTGCACCATCATACTGGGGAGTCTTCTAGCCCGCCGATCGACTAGCCCCGACCTGGCCGATCGGCCAGGTCGGGGCTAGTCCTTGGCTACGCAAGGTAAGTAGACGGTCATGAGTATTTTCGGCGACAAAGAAGCACCTCATTGAGGTGCGCCGCTAGGCCGGAGGGGCGATATAACTGTGAGGATGCCTGATGCAAACAGAATCAGCCCTGTGGAAGTAGCATCATCTAAAACGAATTCAATCGCTAGTCGATCGGCAGTTCCAGCCCCACGGGCAGGTTTTGCCGCGACAGGGCACATTAGGCCGGGGCGAAAATGTCGGCGCAGTTGCTTCACGGTCCGGTCGGGGTTGCTGATAGGCCATTCGGATCGCGCCTGCCAGTTGATCTGACGAGATGTTTTTCAGCAGGCAACCAATCGCGCCATTGTCCAGCATGTTCTGCAACATGCTCTCGCCCTGAAAGCTGGATAGCGCCACCACCTGTATCTGCGGGCATTGATAACGAATCAAGCGCGTGGCCGCAACACTGCATAAGCCGGGCATTTCCAAGTCCATCAGGACGACATCCGGCTTGACGAGCTGACAGAGCCGCACCGCTTCATCACCGTTGGCGGCTTCACCCACCAGCTCCAGATCATCAAAGGCCCGGACGAAGATCTTGAGGCCGCTGCGCACTACCGCCAGGTCGTCCACGATAAGAATGCGAATAGGCGCAGGTCTGGCCTGCGCCGAATTCATTCGCTCTATGGGACCTGATGTGGATGGCATAAGACAACACAATCAATGCATAATTTGAGTCAGAAAGATGTCACATTTGTGACTTAGGTTAGGGTAAAGCAAAATCTCCCCACAAGCGCCATGCTTGCGGGGAGATTCGCGGCTCATCTATTGACCAGTTCTTGGCCTAGCCAAATGACCAGCTCACCTGCGACCAAAGCCCGAAAGAGCACACCCTCATTTCAGGATAAGAGATGCCGTTGCAAGGCCACCGCCACCGCTTCAGCCCGACTGGCCACATTTAATTTGGACAAAATGCTGCTGACATGAAATTTGACGGTGGATAAACCAATAACCAACCGCTTGGCGATTTCGTGATTGTTTAAGCCTTCAATCATTAACTTCAGCACTTCTTTCTCGCGCGCCGTCAAGTCATAGCCAGGGGCTGGCGGATCCGTAATGGCATGCACCAATGCTTGTGTCGCTTCGGGAGCCAGCGTGGCCCGCCCAGATTGAGCGGCCTGAATAGCCGCCACCAGATCATCGGCCGACACATTCTTCAGCAGGTAACTGATCGCCCCCGCTTTCAAGGCGGCCTGCACGGTCCGATCGTCCACAAAACTGGTCAGCGCGATGACCTGCGTGCGGGGGTAACGCTGGCGAATCTCGCGAATGGCGGCCACGCCGCCGATGCCGGGCATCATCAAGTCCATCAGCACGACATCCGGTTGCAGTTCACCGCAGAGTGTCACACACTCTTCACCGCTGGATGCTTCGCCGATAGGCTCCAAGTTGTCATAGGCCAGCAAGAAGAACCGCAGGCCATTACGCACCACAGCATGATCGTCCGCAATGAGTACGCGAATCCGAGGGGTGTCTGTCATCAGTTAATCGTTTCTCCGTGGCTGCGGCCAGATCACGACGACATGTGTGCCGCAGTCAATTTCGCTCTCAATGGCCAATGCGGCGTCGATTGCTTCCGCGCGTTCGCGCATGATGCCCAGCCCCAGATGATCGGCGGAAATGCCCGATTGCTGGAAACCGCGACCATCATCATTGACTCTTAGTTCTACACTAACCGGCAAAGCCTTGTCAAGCGTGTCCGACACGGCCTGCGTTTCGGACGAAAAATACTGCAAGCGAATGACCGCCTGACTGGCTCCCGCATGCTTGGCCACATTGTTCAGCGCCTCTTGAGCGATGCGGTACAGCGCCACCTGCACATCGGGCGGCAGCGGAGCATGGCCTTCTGTCACCACCTGCACGGGCACGCGCGTCCGGCTGGTGATGGCCTCGGCCAATTGGCGCAACAGATCACCAAGTTTGGACTCGACCAACACATTGGGGCGCAGTTCAACCAACAACGTCCGCATCTCGGCCAATGCGCCGCGCGTCAGACGGCTCAACTCACTCAAGCACTGCCGGCCTTCTTCCGGCTGGCGCTCCCACAATCGGGGCAGCACCTGCGCCGTCAGGCTAGCCGAGAATAGCGTCTGCGAGACGGAATCGTGCAGGTCGCGCGCCAGCCGCTGGCGTTCTTGCATGGCGGCCAGGTCTTGCGCCTGTTCGTATAAGCGCGCATTCTCCATGGCCATGGCCGCCTGATTGGCAAAGGCCAGGGCCAGGTCGGCATGCCGCTGCGTAAAGTAATTGGGCTGTTGATGCGAGATGGCCAGCATGCCCACCGTGCGATCGGTGATGACCAGCGGGATGCCCAGCCACGATCGGATGTAGCGGAGCGTAGTGCCCATCAAATCACCCATCGTGACCTGAAACGCCTGAGCCAGCGCGCTGTCGCCATGCACATCGGCAATGATCACCGGGCGAAGCCGCTCAAGCACAGCCTGGCCCAGCGGCGAATTAAGGGGCACATGCACGCGGCGCGCATCTTGCTCGGCGATGGGGCCTTGATGCGCGGCCAGGATCATCTCGGTGCCGGCCAGCGATAGGATCGTCGCGCCGGTGTAGTCCACCACCGAACGCAGTTGGTTCAGGATTAGGCGCAACAACGGTTTCATTTCCAGCGTGCGCGTCATGCTATGCGAGAATTCCAGCAGCATGCTCAATTCGTGCGTGCGCTCTTGCACGCGCTGCTCCAGTCGCACATATGCCTCAACCTGGACACTCACATCGCGCACGACATTCAGCAGGTGGGGCTGTCCGTAATAGGCCAGTCCGACGCTGCGAACCTCAACGTGAAAGGGCCGATCATCCTGGCGCAAATGAACCGCCTGCGACTCCAGCGTCTCGCCCGCTTTGATGGCGTTTACGCCGTCGGCGAAAATGTGGCGGTGCGTGGGATGAATGAACGAGGTCAACCGCCGCCCGATAACATCGCCGCAGCCATACCCGTGCATCTTGCAAAACGCCGGATTGGCCTCCACAATCAGCCCGGTCAGATCACAGATGGCCAGGCCATCGGCCACCGATTCAAACACGTTATGATACAGTTTCTCGTGCTCGCGCAGCGCCGTTTCGGCGTGTTTGCGTTCGGTAATGTCCCGATTGCTGACCCGCTGCCCCAAGTCCCGGCCGTTTTCATCGTAAACCGATCGGCACACGTGGCCGATCCAGCGAATCGCGCCATCGCTGCGCCGGATGCGAAAATCGATCGGGTTGAGCTCGCCCCGCTCGTTGCTGTGATGAACGTGCTCGATCATCAGCGCCGCATCGTCGGGATGAATGATGCGATCAAGCAAGGCGGGATCGCGCAGAAATTCAGCCGGACCATAACCCGTAATGCGCTCGCACGACGGCGAGATATAGACCAGGCTGCCGTCGGGGGCCAGCCAGTATTCCCAATCATACGTAAAATTGGCCGCGGTCCGGAAGCGTAACTCGCTCTGGCGCAGCGCTTCGTCGGCTTCTTTGCGCGCAGTCACATCGCGGGTCATGCTGACCACCATGTACCCACGCTCGGTCTTGATGAGTGAGGGCAGCGGCTGAATAACCCGCCGGGTACCGTCCGGCCACACGATCGTCTGCTCGTGATAGGCCTGACTGGGCATCTGGCCGGTGGACAAAAAGCGCAACGACATAGCCCGCAGCTGCTCATACCGGTCCGCTGGTTGCGGAGCTTGCGCCGATAAACGCAGCTGCACATCCCAGATATGCTGGCCCACCGCCGCTTCACGCGAAAGATGCGTAATGCGCTCCTGCCCTGAGTTCCACTCCAAGACTACGCCGGTCTCATCGACCAGACTAATGCCATCCAGCGTGTTCTCAATAATGATCCGGTATTTCTCTTCACTCTCGCGCAGCGCTTCGTTCATCTGGGACAACTCGGCTGTGCGCTCTTGAACTCGAAGTTCCAGTTCATCGTGGGCGCGATGCAGCGCTAGTTCAGCCTGCTTGCGCTCGGTAATGTCTGTGAAGAAGGCGATATTGGCCGGGCCGTCCGGCAAGTCCAGCCGCGAGACGTTGACCAGGAAGGGGAAGTGTGCGCCATCGCGGCGCAAGCCTATCGTCTCATAGGCGCTGGGGGCGGCCCCGCCGCTATCGCGCTCGCCTATAATGCCCGATACTTCAACGCGGTGCTCGGGCACAATTTGATCGAGCAATGATGTGCCCACCAGATCGGCTTGCTGATCATAGCCAAACAATTGAAGATAAGCGACGTTGGCATAGAGCGTCTTGCCGTGACGCGTCAGCGTAATGCCAACCGGCGCATTTTCGATCAACGAGCGGAAGCGGGCTTCACTGCGCGCCAGCGCATCTTGCATCTCCACCCGCCGGGTGATGTCGCGCGTAATGGACACGACGCCATAGGGCTGACCGGTGTCATCGTGCAAACTGGCCGAGTCCACCTCGCCGACGAAGTGGCGGCCGTCTTTGCGACGCAGCAGAAATTGGCTGCTATCCATCAATTGCTGGCCGTTCAGCAAGCGCTGCAATTTCTCCCGGGCCAGCGACCGTTCAGCCGGAATCACTCCGCCTAATAATGGCCGCCCCACCATTTCTTCCGCATAGTCGTAGCCAAAAACGTGCCGCGCTCGGGCCGAAGCAAAGGTCAGCCGCCCGTCGCGATCGGTCACGGTCACGGCATCCGGCGAGGCCGTGATCAAGGTACGATACAGCCCTTCCGATTCGCGCAGTTGAACTGCGATGCGTTTGCGCACCGCGATTTCGCCGTTGAGTTCGTCATTGGCCGCCGTCAATTCGGCGGTGCGCTGATTTACCCGCGCTTCCAGATCATCCTGAGCATGCCGCAATTCTTCGGTGTGCCGCCGCACGGCCGCGTACAACCGGCTTTGCTGGCCGACGACCAGGTACACCACAGCGACGATCAGCATGATCAACGCCAGGCCGGCGGCCTGAAACGGGAGCAACGCGCCGGCAATCAGCGCATCCCAACTCTCTGTCGGCGCGGCGGCCAAGGTCCAATCGACATCGGCATCGGTGCCAAATGGTCGTAAGACCAGCGGCTCTGCTAAGAATGTGGCCGCCGAACCATACAGCATATGACTCCACTCATCGCGCAGCGCCAGTCGGGTGCCAGCTGTCGCCCCGCCAAAATCGGCCTCGCGAATGAAGGTCTCAAAATCGAAGCCCATCACCACCAGACCCCAGAGGTCGTCAGCATCGTAAACCGCGTAGAACACAAATAAATCGGGCTGCGCAGGCTGAGCCGCAGGCACGTAGAGCACGGTCGGTCGCCGCGACTGAACCGCGCGCTGCACCACGGCAGTCACCAGCGGTGACCCGCCGCGCAGTAAATCGGGGTCATAGGGCACTTCAATGCCGCTAGCGGGATAAGCCATGC
>JAGOBP010000612.1 GCA_017999195.1 Thermoflexales bacterium | reverse complement strand
GGTATGACAAGTGCTCAACGTGAATCAAAACAAGAAGTGTTCCAGCTCAGCACGGAATGGCTGGCTTAAAGTTACAGACCAAACGGGCATCGGACGCAGGTGACAATCACTTCTTAACCGCGCAAAAACATCCGCTCACTTTAATCTCCCCAGCCGCCGAATGATCCTTGCTCATTCGGCGGCTCTCTATTTTTTCGTGTTTCGCTAGCCGTTGTTTACACGGCCCGCTCTTACATTCATCGCCTCACGATTGGCAGATACACCGACCTCTTCGTCGAGATGGCCGCGTAGATCGACAGGAACACATCCAGCGTTTGCTGCCGTCCGCCGCCCTGCGCGTCGATGCTCAACAGGCGTACGCCCAGCGGTGTGTTCGCCGTAGTCACGGCGACCAGATACACACGTTCATTCGGCGCAACGACGAGCGTACTCGCCACCGTCTGCGTAGCGGGATAGCGTGATATACCCCCGAATGAGTAGAGGGGGAGTTAGGACATAGTCACGGTTCGTTCGAAGTCAAGGGGGGCTTCGATAACCCAGCGCCGAGTGTCGGCGCGTCGCATTATAAAACCCTTCAATGTACGCTACGATGTCGTGTTGCGCGACCTTCGGTGAGGCCATTGCTTCGATTCAGTGACACACACCGGCCGTCACTGCGGCCAAGTCCTGTTTCAAACTTCCCACGAAACCATGCAACCCGGAAACTAAATAAGATTGCAAAAAGGCTGCAAACGAAACCATCGAGTTTAAGTCATAATGGGGGTTGCCTCGCAAGCAAATCTCATTACAGGAGAAATCGATGGCTTCACACGCGATTGTACTCCAATTGCCACGTGCGGTGCGCCGGCGGCTGCACCGCTTGAGCCTCAAGACTCGACACAAAGTGGTGTTTCGACGGTGTCAGATGGTGCTGCAGCTGGCCAATGGTGACCAGCCGGCGGTCATCGCACGAGCCCTGGGCTGTGATGTGTCGACCGTGTATCGGACGCGGCAGGCGTTTCAGCGCGCGGGCGAAGCCAGCCTGACACCCCGGAAAAGCTCTGGACGTCCGCGGCGCGTAACCCAGCGCCAAGAGCGCGAGTTGGACCAGACTGTGGCCCGTGAGCCGCGCGCGCTGGGCAAGAACTTTTCGAATTGGACCGCCCCCAATCTGAAAGTGCATTTGCGCTGGACGGCGCATCCCGTGACGGTCTGGCGCTATCTGCGCCGCTTACGGTGGCGCTGGCATCGGCCGGTGCCACGCATCGCGAGTCCGGATCGGCGCTACTGCGCTAAGGCGCGGTATTTGCGGCGCTTGCGGGCGCAGGCGCGCCGGGGCGAGATTCACTTGTACTATGCCGACGAAATGGATGTCGCCTTGTTGCCGACGATCAGTGGCCGCTGGATGCGCCAAGGACAGCAGACGCAGGTCAACACGCCCGGTCAGAATGCCAAACAGTATGTGTTCGGAGCAGTCAACTATGTGACCGGCGCGCTGAGCTGGTTGGTGTGGCCGAACAAGAACAACGTCGGTTTTCGGCACTTGTTGCAACAGCTCGTAACCCATCATGCTCAGACGCCGGTGAAAATCGTGATGGTCTTGGATAATTTCCGTATCCATAAGGCCCAAGCGGTACAACAGTGGCTCCGGGCGCATCGTGCGCAACTGCGACTCTATTTCTTGCCAACCTATTCGCCACGGCTCAATCCGATTGAGCGGGTTTGGCGGCACGTCCGACGTAACGTCACCGACAATTTCTATTTCGGTACCTTGTCTCGGTTAATGCGGGCGATGAACGCCTTTCTGACTGAATTGGCGAGTTCACCAGCCGTCATCTTGAGCATTGTTGCATGATTTTTGCAACCTTATTTAGGCGAGATTGGGCTTGTTCCAACCAAGTGGGTAATTCGGTTGCGTGTCGTTCTCGCTCAAAGGTCATCGCGATCTTCATCGCACGCATTTTACCGGCAGAGTGATTGACGGTTTTGCGCTGATCGTTCCGCTCTTTTGGTCGGGTGTAGAAGTCGTATCCTTTTCAGAAAAGGCTGTTATGCGGGAACCAGCGCGAGGCGTCCGTAAGCCACGAAAGCCGCGAGCAACAGTAGAACTATTGGCAAGATCAGGTTGGGATACTCGCGGTAGCGCAGATGGGTCACGATGGCGCCGATCATGGTCAGAACCAACCCGATCGCCGCCCAAGGCGTAAGCCACGACAAGATGCCGGTCGCCATGGGCACGATTAGGCCAATCGCGCCCAGCAATTCCACCAGGCTAATCAGTTTTGTGGTGCGCGGCGAAAAGTCTTTGCCCACGTTACTTTTTCAAGAATCTTCTCGCGCGGCGTCGTCAGCAGCATCAGGCCAAACAATGTGAACAGGATGGCGAGCAGGATCCGGATTATCCAGAGAATGGTATTCAAGAGGGTTACCTTTCGCGGTTGATATCAACCTGATGTAAGTTTGATTCTTAAACGGTGTCCGCTAGCACGAACTGGCTGTTATACAGCTCGGCGTAGAAGTGGCCGCGTGCCAGCAACTCGGCGTGTTGGCCCTGCTCGACGATGTTGCCGTCGCGCATCACCAGGATCAGGTCGGCGTCGCGGATGGTGGACAGGCGATGGGCAATGACAAAGCTGGTGCGGTTTTTCATCAGATTGTCCAGCGCTCGTTGAATCAGGATTTCGGTGCGCGTGTCCACCGAACTCGTCGCTTCGTCGAGGATCAGGATGTGCGGATCGGCCAGCACGGCCCGGGCAATGGTCAGCAGTTGCAGCTGGCCTTGCGAAAGGTTGGACGCTTCTTCGTTGAGCAGCAGGTTGTAGCCGTCGGGCAGCGTGTGGACGAAATGATCGACGTGAGCGGCGCGCTCCGCCGAGAAG
>JAGOBP010000088.1 GCA_017999195.1 Thermoflexales bacterium | reverse complement strand
TTGCGATAGCGCAAGCTGGAGCAAAACTCAATACCGCCGTAACGCGTCACCGACAGGGTCACCGCGGGATCATCGGGTTGGCAATAAAACGAATGGACGAAGTACATGAACACACCATCGGGCAAATCGTTCAACAAAGTACCGGTCCAGGCCGCGTCCCGATCGGCCCCCGTGCGATACAGCGCGTTCCAGCACACTTCCGGCACTTTGAGTTGGCCCTCAGCGGTGCGTGGATTCTCAAAGCGCGTCACCGTACCCGGCACGATACCTAGTCCGGCGTGTCGTCCGAACTCATGACTTTCAGTCATCAGCAGCTGCATGCCCAGGCAAATCCCGACGAACGGTTTGCCCGATGCAGCCACCGTCTGCAAAGCCGTAACCAGATCGTGCTCGTGCAGCGTGTCCATCGCATCGCCAAACGCGCCGATGCCGGGCACGATCACGGCGTCAGCCGCCAGCACGTCGGCGCGCGAATTCGTGATGGCCGCCTGCAAACCGACACGGTCGCAGGCATGCTTCACGCTGAACAGATTGCCCATTCCGTAATCGACAATAGCGACGCGCGGTTGATCAGGCATGGACGCTATCCTCCGCCGGGCGACACGTCACACCCCGTTGGCTCACATAGTCTTTGATGTCGTTGATCAGCGCGCCCTCAACCCGGCTAAAACCCAACCCGCTCTTCAAGAATTCGATGTTGCCCTCACTGGAATAATCGTCGTTCGTGTAGAACTGCGCGATATAGCGGTAATGCACGATCGAGGCGAAACTGACCGCGTCTGCCCGGCCAGCGTGGATCACATCGTACACGTGCTCCACCCGACCCGCACCGCCGCAGGCAATCACCGGAATCGGCACAGATTGAGCCACGCGACGCGTCATCTCCACATCAAAGCCCTTGCCCGTGCCTTCCTGATCGATCGACGTGAGCAGAATTTCGCCCGCGCCCAGTTCCGCCACGCGCGTAGCCCATTCGAAGGCGTTGACGCCCGTTCGCACGCGGCCATTGTCCGTGTAGCATTCATACGAACCATCCGGCCGCTTCTTGGCTTCAATCGAAACCACGATGGTCGATGAACCAAAACGCTTGGCCGCCTCTTGAATCAACTCGGGCCGCGCGATGGCGGCCGTGTTCAGCGACACCTTATCGGCCCCGGCGCGCAGCACGGCGCGAATATCGTCGATGGTCCGGAGTCCGCCGCCGACGGTCAGTGGAATAAAGATTTCCTTTGACGTGCGCTCCACGATGTTCAACAGACTGTTGCGCCCGTAGAGGCTCGCCACCACATCCATATAGATCAACTCGTCTGCGCCATGTTCGTAATAGTAACGCGCAAAGCGCTCGGGCTTGCCCAGCACGCGCAGGCCCTCTAAGTGGATGCCCTTCACCAGGTTCGGCCCTTTAATGTCGAGCCGTGGAATGATGCGAATATTCACCGCACTACCTCCCGTAATGGGCGGGCCGGAACACCAACGACGATCGAGTCGGATGGCACATCGTTCACCACGACTGCGCCTGCGCCTACTACTGCGCCCGCGCCAATCATAATGCTTTGCCGGATGGTCGCACCCGCGCCGATGTGAGCGCCATCAGCCACGCGCACCGTACTGGTCAACTTCGCCCCGGTCGCGATGTGCACGTGGTTGCCAATCGTGCAGTCATGTTCCACAATCGCGCCACTGTTGACGATCACGTTAACACCAAGTATTGCGCCCGCGTTGACGATGCAGCCCGGCAGCAACTGGCAACCGTCTCCGATTGTGGCATAGGGCGAAACAATCGCGCTTGGATGTCGAATGATCAATGGTCGCAAGCCAAATGATAACGCCAGATCAAACAACCGCTGGCGCGGCCGATTATCGCCTGCTCCCCCCAACCCGATCGCAAAACACTCCACTCCACGGCCCGCCATTTCGGCCAGCAATTCATCGCCGCCCAGAATCGGCGCCGCTTGCAGGGTCTGCCCCCACCGCTCACGCTCGGGATCCAGCACGCCGTAAATCTGAGCCGCGCCGCTGAGTTGCAGACAGTCGATCAAGACGCGGGCATGGCCGCCGCCGCCGAGGATCACGCACACCGGTTGATCGCTCACACGGCCTCCGGCCAATCGATAAACCGTTTCATGATCAAGCGTTGATCCAGTTCGACACTCTTCAACCGTGCTACGATTTTTTCAGCGGCGGTGCCATCGCCATACGGATTGAGCAGTCCGCGCAGGTTGGCGCGGAATTCAGGCTGCACTGCGCGCCGGATGCCAGCCAGAATGGCAGCACGATCGGTACCCACATCGATCACATTCGCCGCGCGCACCCGCCCCGTCTGCCGTGTGCCGATGTTAACGACCGGCAGTTCAAACGACGGCGCTTCGATCAAGCCGCTCGACGAATTACCCACCATCGCAGCGGCATACTGCATCAAACTGAAATAGCCGCGTGTTCCCAGATTATCCATCATCCACGCCGCCGGTCGTGTCTGCACGAAATCGCTGATTTTCTGCTGGATAACACGCCCACCCGTATCGGCGTTGACGCCGGTAAAGATGACGGGCAAATCCGCTTCAGCGAGCGCAGCCAGCAACTCCGTAATCTGGGCCTCAGCCTGCTCTTGCTCAAGCGTGACCGGATGAAAGGTCACCAGCAGCGGCAGCACGTGCAGCGATACGCCATACTGCTGGCCTACTTCTTCCAGTGAAAACAATTTCACCGTCCGCAAATTATCCAGGCTAGGCGCGCCCGACACACTCACGCGCCACGGCTCTTCGCCCAACTGCCGCACCCGCCGTGCATATTCTGCCGTCGAGACAAAATGCAGATGACTTAGTTTCGTCAGTGAATGCCGCAATGCCTCGTCGATTGCGCCCTGGGTGACTTCGCCGCCGTGAATGTGCGCGATGGGGATCGTAAACGGTACAGCGGCCAATGCCGCCGCATACATCTCAAAGCGATCACCCAGCACGACCAGCATATCCGGCTTGGAGCGCGCATACGCTTGGGCAAAACCAATCACGCCCAACCCGATCGATTTGGCGACGCCCTCCGGCGAATCCGACGCCAGCAGCATCTCCACGCGCTCAGTAATCGGAAAGCCATCGGCCTCAATCGCCCGCACCGTTAGCCCAAATTGCGGCGACAGATGCATGCCCGTCACCAACACGCGCAGTTCGATGTCGGTATCGGCCTGCAACTGCTGCAAAATCGGCCGGTAAATGCCGTAATCCGCTCGAGCCGTGGTGACGACGCCGATACTTCTCATGCCAGCATTTCAAGTCCGATCAATGTTCCCGCGCGAACATCAACCCGCAGAGTGCGGCCGATCACATAGGAGCGCATCGCGGGCGGCAGGCCCGTGCCGGGCCGTTTTACGGCCAGTTCGCCAGCCGATAGAACCATGCCTGCCTTTAGATCATGCGCAGCCACCAGACTCTTGCGCGCGACCTCGGCAGTATTCAATTCTCTCGCCGCCGGTTCTTTTCGCCCGTGCCCCAAGGCCGCTTCGACGTTGCGAATGCCGCGAATCATGGCCGCCAATTGATCCGGCTCCAGCGACGCAGCATGATCGGGACCGGGCATGGTCCGATCGAGCGTGAAGTGTTTTTCGATCACGCACGCGCCCAGCGCCACGGCGGCCAACGCCACTTCGATCCCGGCCGTATGATCGGAAAAACCGACTGGCACGCCAAAAGCGCGGGCCATCGTTTCCATCGCGCGCAAGTTCACATCGGCCGGATCAGCCGGATAGTTGCTTACACACTGCAATAACACAATCGCTTGATTGCCCGCCGCACGAATCGTGCTGACAGCCATTTCCACTTCACCCAGCGTCGCCATGCCCGTCGACACGATCATGGGCCGCTCTTTGCGCGCGACATGCGCTAGATACGGCAAATTCGTGATCTCGCCGGACGGCGTTTTGAAGACCGTGACGCCCAGTTCACTCAATAAATCGGCGCTGTCTTCATCAAAGGGCGTGGACATGAAACGGATGCAGACTGCATGACAGTGCTGCTGCAAATCGTGAAACGTTCCTGCCGACAATTCCAGGCGTTTCAGCATTGCATACTGCGTTTCGCCCGCCTCGGTCTGTTGCAGCTGATATTCGGCCTTCGGGGCGTCGAGGGTCACCAGCTGATCGGCCTTGAAGGTCTGGAACTTTACGGCATCCGCCCCCGCCGCTTTCGCCACATCGATCAGGCGGTGCGCCAGAACCGGATCGCCGTTGTGATTCACACCCGCTTCAGCGATGATGAAGCACGGTTGTCCCGCGCCAATCAATCGATCTTCCAGCGTGATTACCATGTGGTCCATCCGCCGTCGATGATGAGATTGTGGCCAGTGACATAGGCCGACAGATCACTGGCTAAATAAGCGACCGCGCCTTTGAAATCATCCTCTACCGCCATGCGACCCAACGGAGTCAACGCTGTGTAGCGCTCGACAAATGCCTCGGCTTGATTACGCCAGACCCCGCCCGGCGTGATGGCGTTCACACGGATGGCCGGCGCTAGATTGGTCGCCAGCCAGCGCGTCAATTGCATCAAGCCGCCTTTGCTTGCGCCATACGCGGCCGGATTGCCCATGGCTGTGCCCTTATACAGATTCATGTTCGGGCCAACCACGCCATAGATTGATCCGACGTTGATAATGGAGCCATGCCCCGAAGCCATTAGTGCCTCAGTGCAGGCCTGAATCAACACGAACGGCGCTGTGAGGTTGACTTCCAGCGCCTTGCGCCAGGTTGCGGACAATTGCTCCGCAAACGGCGTGGCCCAGCCTTTCAAATCGGATGTGCCGACCAGCGCCGCGTTGTTGATGAGAATATCCAATCGCCCGAATTGTTGTTGTACACTGGCCGCAACTGAACGAACAGCGGCCTCATCATTCAGATCGATTGGCAGTGGCAGCGTCGGCACGCCGTATTCACCATACAGCCGATCGGCCACGGTCTGACACGCCGCCGCGTCCAGATCGAGCACCGCAATCGCCGCGCCCAGTTCAGCCAATGCCTCGCCCATGGCCGCACCAATGTGCCCTGCCCCGCCCGTGATCAGCGCGACGCGGCCCTGCAGATTCATCATTTCTTTCAGCGACTTCATGCGGTCAACCTCACCGGCCAGCGAGACTCAGCAACACTTCGGCGATCTGAAAGTCGGTTTCTGTATCGATGTCGATGGCGCGTTCGGTCGGCACCACCACGGCTTTGACACGCCCCTCAAAAATCGAATTCGCGTGCAATACGTAAGCGGGGCGCGCGGCGTAGGCCACCGTCGTCATGTCGTACACGACGGGTGCATCCTGCCGCCGCCCGATGGACGCACTCGGCGGGATGACTAAACGCGCGTCATGGGCATCACTCAGCGTAACCATGTTGAAATATGGATTGCGCTCCGCGGGTCGCACCGTCACCACCATGTCGGCATCACTATCGAGCAACAATTGAACGCAGGCATCGACATCTTCCACCGACCGCAGCGGCGAGGTCGGCGGAATCGACACAAAGGCGTCGATCGGTTGGGCCGGGTCAAACGCTTCAATCATTCGCAGCGCATGCTGCCACGCCAGCCATTCCGGCGTGCGATCTTGCGCCAGTTCGGCCGGACGCATAAAAGGCACTTCTGCCCCGTAGGCGCGCGCCACCGCAGCAATCTCTTCGTCGTCGGTGGAGACAAACGTGCGTTTAATCCAGCGACTGGCGTGCGCCGTTTCAATCGCATACGCAATCAACGGTTTGCCGTTCAACGGCCGGATGTTCTTACGCGGCACACCTTTGGAGCCACCGCGCGCAAAAATCACGCCTACCACGTATGGAGTCACAGTTCGATCACTCGTTGCTCACGGGCCGACTGCTTGGCCGCGAGCGCAATTTGCAAAACACGCCAGCCATCTTCGCCGCCGATCAACGGCGGCGTTCGCTGCGCGACGCATTCGAGAAAGTGCTTCAATTCCGCCACATACATCGCATTGCGATCGATCGACGTAGCCGGGTGCAGGTCGCTCCAAGTCTGGGTCGCGGCCTCAAACAACCGGACCTGATTGCCAATGGCATCCCAGGTTAACGTTCCCTCGGTACCGATCAACCGGCACACGCGCGTGGCGGCGCGTTGCAGCATATCGACATGCACTTGACCGATCGCACCGCTTTGAAAGCGCAGCGTGATTTCAGCCAGATCTTCGACATCTATGTCGAGGTCGCCGACCCGATCGGCCTGGGCGCTCACCGTTTTGACTTCGCCCATCAGCCACCGTGCATAATCGAGTTCATGGCTCAATTCCAGAATTGCTCCGCCGCCCAGCTCGCGTCGTGCACTGACGCCCTGCCGGTAATCGGTGTCTTTGCGCCAATCTGGCAAATACTGCCCCACTTCCGCGCGTAGGCCTAATAGCCGCCCGATGCGGCCGTCACTGGCGGCTTGCTGCATCACCCGCAGCGGCGCACTGAAGCGCAGATTGTAACCCACCATCATGATCAAATTACTTTGATGACACAGGGCAATCAGTGCCTCTACCTGTTGTGCGTCATGGGCGAGTGGCTTCTCGATAAACAGGTGGATACCTTCACGCGCCAGCGCCAGGCCAGTTTCGATGTGGGTTACCGCTGGTCCGGCGATCAGCGCCACCTCCGGTTTCTCAGCGAGCGCAGCCTCCAGGCTGTACACCACCCGATCGGCCCCCGGTACGACATCGGCGCGTGTGTGCTGATGCCATACTGTGATCGACGCGCCCGGCTCGATCTGTCGCAGATTCGACAGGTGGCGTCGCCCAATGCTGCCTAGCCCCACTAATAGCGCGCGCATAATCAGACTCAGTTCAGTGCCTTCAATTTACTCATGCCTGGTCCGGCCAAATCACTTCAAAGTCTTGACCGTCGGCTTGAATCAGCGGCACGCGAGCCTTTTTCTCCACTTTGATCCCCTGCTCAATGCACGTCAGCTTTAAGATCTCAGCAGCTTCATCTTCACCGTCAAGCCATACGGCCGAATAGCCGGCCTTGCGCACTTCGGCCAGGCACGCCTGCGCCGCCTGCCGCAATTCGCGATACACCCGCAACGAAACATCCATATAGCTCTTGGTCAGCTTAACTTTCAGCGACAGTCCAGCTGGTGTGAGAAAGTAGTGCAGTTTACGGCGCTCTAAATGCGTGACCTTGATGTAGCCCTTATTGATCAGCCGCTTGACATACCAATTGACGCTGCCCACTGCCACGCCCAGTTGCGCAGCCAGCGTCGCCTGAGTCGTTGCAGGGTTACGTTCGATTTCTTGCAGGATGCGGAGTTCGTGTTCAGTACTGGGCATATTGCATTCCAAAATTCAATATTTGAATATTAACTCAATTCGCCCAGTTGTCAAACCAGTGATCGGTCGGGGGGACGCTAAGTAGTCCGCTCGCGTCCAAACGCTTCAAACGACTCGCCCACATAATCCAACATCGCGTCCGTTAAACCCGGATACACGCCCACCCACAACGCATCCTGCGTCACCCGATCGGTGTTGGCGAGCGTTCCCACCACCCGATAGTGGGTATCGCGATACGCCGGCTGCCGCGTCAAGTTGCCGCTGAACAACAACCGCGTATCGATTTTGCGCTGCTGGAGGAAATCAATCAAATCGTGCCGAGTAAAGGGCGCCGTCTCACGGATGGTCAACGCAAATCCAAACCAACTCGGTTCGGAATGCTCGGTGGCCTGCGGCAAAATAAAGAACTCTTCCAACGGCTTAAGTCGCTCATACAGGCGCTGCCAGTTGCGTCGCCGCGCCGCGATAAAATCCGGCAATTTCTTCAACTGCGCCACGCCGATGGCCGCCTGCATGTCGGTTGCTTTCATGTTGTAGCCAACATGCGAATAAATGTATTTGTGATCGTAACCGCTGGGCAAATCGCCCAACTGCCAGTTGAAACGTTTGCCGCACGTATTGTCTTTGCCCGGCTTGCACCAGCAATCGCGACCCCAATCGCGGAACGACTCGACCAGCGTCTTCAAGCGCGGATGATCGGTCAGGACACAACCGCCCTCACCCATCGTCATGTGATGCGCCGGATAGAAACTCACGGTCGCTAAATCGCCAAACGTGCCAGTCGGTTTGCCGCGATACGTCGCGCCCAGCGCATCGCAATTGTCTTCAATCACCCACAAATTATGGCGCTGCGCGACAGCCATCACCGCGTCCAGGTTGAACGGATTGCCCAGCGCATGGGCCACCATAATCGCGCGCGTCTGCGGCCCGATCGCGGCTTCCAGCTGAGCGACATCCAAATTGTACGTGCCCAACTCGATGTCGATGAACACGGGCACGAGGTTGTTCTGAAGAATGGGGCTGACCGTTGTCGCAAAACCGGCCGCCACGGTCACCACTTCATCGCCGGGCCGCAACCGCCGCTCACCCAACTTGGGCGACGTCAACGCGGACAAGGCCAGCAAATTCGCCGATGAACCAGAGTTCACCAGCACCGCATGTCGCACACCCACCGCCCGCGCGAAATTGTGCTCAAATTCATCGGCAAAGCGGCCCGTCGTCAACCAGAAATCCAGCGAGGCATCGACCAAATGCTGCACGTCGGCCGCATCAAATACGCGACCCGCCACCGGCACCGTGGTTTCACCAGGCACAAACGTTTTGGCCGGAAACGCCTCGGTGTAATACTCGGCGACCAATTCAAGAATTTGATTGCGTAACCGCTCGGCGTTCTCGTTCAAAACGACATTCCCAGTTAAAAATTAACCGCACACTGATTAACGGTCGGAACTACACTGTCGATACCAGTCAATTGTTGCGGCGACCCCGGCCTCAAATGAGGTCCGAGCGCGCCAGCCCCAAGCATGGGCGATTGGTTCAGGATCGGCCCGCAGGGTCATGAATTCATGCGGGCGATAGGCTTGCAGTTCGACCTTCAGGGTGTCCGCCTGCCCGATCGATTGGAAGATGGCCTGTACGGCATCCCGGACCGATCGGCTGGTACCGGTCCCCAAATCGAGCGTTTCACCGCAATGATCGGTCGCGGCCAAACAAGCCATCAAGCCGTCCACCACATCATCGATATACACAAAATCGCGGTGCTGCTCGCCCGCCGTCATGCGCATCGGCGACTGCGCCAGCGCCGCTTTGATCGCCGCCAGAATCAGGCCATGCTCCGGCTGCCCCGGCCCATACACATGAAACAACCGCACCGCCACCGAGTTTAAGCCCGTCGCTTGCACAAACTCACGCCACAACCGCCACGCCGCCAACTTCGTGGCGACATAGGGGTTGATCGAGGCCGGCGCGGCTTCAATGGCGGGCTTTTCATACGCCGTACCGACATGCACCAACCGCCGCACACCCACCGCCGCGCTGGCCTCCAACGTGTACCGCGTGCCTGTGACGTTGACCTTTTCAGCGTAATCGATGGGCACAAATGGATCGGTGACGCCGACTGCCGCCAGATGTAACACATGGGTCGGCCGAACCTCGGCCAAAGCGGCCATCATCGCGGCCCGATCGGTCACATCGGCAACCCAAGGCCGCACACCGGCCGCCACGGTCGCCTCGGACGCGACGTTGCCCAGGCCAATAACTTGCGCGCCCGACTCAATCAATCGCGCACTGATACGCTGGCCGATGAAACCGGTCGCACCCGTTATCAGCACCCGCGACTGCGTCCACGTCACGCGACCATCCATCTTACGCCAGCGGCTGCAACATCCCTTCGATGCGCGCCACCACCATATCCAGCGCCACCGTGTTGAAGCCGCCTTCGGGAATGATAATATCGGCGTACCGCTTGCTCGGCTCCACAAACTCCAGGTGCATCGGTCGCACGGTATTCAGATACTGATCGATCACCGAGTCCATCGTGCGGCCGCGCTCCGCAATGTCGCGCCGCAAGCGTCGAATGAAGCGAATGTCACTGTCCGTATCCACATAAATCTTGATGTCGAATAATTCGCGCAATTTCTTCTCGGCGAAAATCAACAGCCCTTCCACCAGAATGACCGGCCTGGGTGGCACGGTGCGCGTCTCCGTCCGGCGGCTGTCGGTGGTGAAATCATACAGCGGCACTTGCGCCGCATGGCCGCTCTTCAACTGCCGCAGATGTTTCACCAACAGATCCGTTTCGACTGAGTTGGGATGATCGAAGTTAGGCAAGTTGCGCGGATCGAGCGGCATCAGAGCGCGATCAAAATAGTACGAATCGTGCTGAAGGTACGCAATCCGATCGGCCCCGACCCGCTTCAAAATCTCTTCGGCCACCGTCGTCTTGCCCGACCCGGTGCCGCCTGCAACAGCAATGGTAACTGGATGATTTTTCATCGCGTGCGATTATACCTCAATTGATTTGCGCAATAGCCGGGGCATGCGGCGCGGCCATAGCGTCCCACACGGTCTTCAAGATAACCAGGGCGCTCACGAACTGCCCGATTGCCAGTATCGAAATGAGGGGTTCTTGTGGCAAAGTTGCCAACACTCGGTTACTGTCCATCTGGATTTGGAGCAAGGCATCCATCGGTGCAGCCTTGACGACCGCCTGAATCTGACCAACC
>JAGOBP010000087.1 GCA_017999195.1 Thermoflexales bacterium | reverse complement strand
GACGTACCCCAGGCCAGCCCGGGTCTGAATGTAGTCCGGGTGATGCGAATCACGTTCTATCTTCCGGCGCAGCCGGTGAATCACTTGCCGGATCAATTTGCCGCAGTCGTCGCACTCCGGCCCCCAAATTTTCTCGGTCAGATGATCGGGCACCAGCACGCGGCCGGGTTGCTTGACCAATTCACACAACAGTCGATACTCAGTCGGCGTAAGTTCGGTTTCCTGCCCGCGCACAAACACCCGTTGCTGCGCAAAATCGATCCGCAGATCACCGGCCTCGAAATTCGCATCAGACGGCTGCCCCTCCGAAAACTCGACCCGCCGCAACGCGGCTCGCACCCTGGCCAGCAGTTCGGGGACGCTAAAGGGTTTGGTGATGTAATCGTCGGCGCCCAGATCCAGCCCCAGCACTTTATCGGCTTCTTCGGCCATCGCCGTGATCATGATGATGGGCACGGTGGAAAACTCACGGATGCGGCGACAGGCTTCGTAGCCATTTAGAACGGGCATCTTGATATCCAGCAGCACCAGACTGGGCTGTTCGGTCGCGGCCAGATCAACGGCCGTCTGGCCGTCGGCCGCCGTCAACACGTGATAGCCGCGGGCTTCCAAATTGGTCTGGATGGCCCAGATATACCGGGGTTCGTCCTCGGCCACCAGAATGCGAACATGGTCCTGATTCATCGCGCCGCCCTTTATTCGAGATATGCCACGTCAGTCGATAGCGCTGGCCGATCACGCTTCGATCGGCAGGGTGAAACAAAACGTGCTGCCCGCACCCGATTGGCTTTCCACCCAAATGCGGCCGCCGTGCGCTTCCACGATGCCCTGACAGACCGCCAGTCCCAAACCTGCGCCCCGCATACGGCGCGTGACATCATTCTCCACGCGATGGAAGCGCTCGAAGATTCGCTCCCACTCTTCGCTGGGAATCCCGATGCCCTCGTCGCTGATCGAAAACAAAATCTGCGCCTCGTCCTGATACCCCTGCACCGTAATCGTCCCGCCCTCCGGCGAATACTTGATGGCGTTATCCAGCAAGTTGCGCAGCACCTGCTCGATGCGTCTGGCGTCCGCAGTGGTCATGAGTGCTTCATCGGGCAGTTCGCCCACCAGGCGATGTTGCGCGGACAGCGTTTCCATGGTCAGGATAACATTCCGCGCAAGTTGGCCCAGGTCGGTCGCCTGCTTGTCCAGGCGCAGCCGCCCACTCTCCATGCGGCCCAGATCCAGCAAGTGCTCGACGATGCGTTCGAGTTTCGTCGATTCTTCGTCAATGCCGTGCAGGAATTTGCGCTGCGTTTTACGATCAAATTCCGCATCCTCCATCAGCAGCGACGAGCACGAAATTTTGATCAAGCCCAACGGCGTTCTCAATTCGTGCGACACATTGGCAATGAGTTCGGACCGCAACCGATCGATCTCGCGCAAGATTTTCACTTCAGCCGCTTGCTGGGCCAGCCGGGCATTCTCCACGGCAATGCCAATCTGATGGCCGATCGTCGTCAGCAGTTGGACCTGATTGGGGCTTAACGCATGCGGGCTGTGACTGATGCCCCCCAATACCCCCAGCACATTATCCTTAGAATTAATCGGCACCCCGGTCAGGGTCACCGCTAAATCGGGTTGATGATCTTCCATCTTACTCTGGACAAGCTGCAAAATACTCGCCATCTCAAGGAGCGCATCGGCCTGCGGCTCACTGCCCGGTTGGCCTTCAGCCAGATTGATCTTTTCGATTGCTTTAACCGCCAGCGCCGGGATGCCGCGTTGCGCGACCAACGTCAGGGTGGTGCCGTCGTCGGCCAGCAGCTGCACCCAGCCGCCGTCCATCTCCATCACCTTCACCGCGCGATCCAGCGTGGCGTTCAAGATTTGATCGAGGCCGGTCGATTGACCGATCGTCGTTGCGATCATATTCAGCGCGGCCAGGTCTTGATTGCGGCGCTGAATTTCCGCCTCGGCGCGTTTGCGCTCGATAATTTCAGATTGCAGGGCCAGATTGGCACCCACCAGTTCGGCGGTACGCTCCTCGACGCGCAGCTCCAGCTCATCGTGCGCTTTGCGCAGCGCCTCTTCAGACCGTTTGCGTTCGGTGATGTCTTCGGAAATGCCCAACAGATATTCGGGCTTGCCGTCCGAATCGAAAATCGGCACCTTTAGCGTATGCAAAATTCGCAGGCCGCGATCGCGGGTCTGAATCGGCTCTTCGGCGAATTCCACCAATTTGCCGCCCGCCAGCACCTCGCGATCTTTGGCGATAAAATAAGCGGCTTCTTCTTTCGGAAACAGATCATAGTCGGTCTTGCCCAGCATTTCCTCGTTCGAAAAGCCCACCAGATCCAGACCGGCCTTGCTCCAGCGCACAAACTTCAGGTCTTGCGCGTCCTTCACAAAAATCATGGTGGGAATATTCTCCACCACCGAATCCAGAAAAGCCTGGGTGCGGCTGGCCTGTTCTTCGGCCTGCTTGCGTTCGGTGACGTCCTCCGAAATGCCCACCAAATACTGCGGCTTGCCGCTCGCGTCCATCACCGGTACTTTGATGGTATGCAAGATGCGCCGCCCTTTGTACCGGGTCAGAATCGGCTCTTCCGGCACATCCACCAGTTTCCCGCTGGCCAGCGCTTCGCGGTCTTTCGTAATAAAGAAGTCGGCTTCTTCTTTCGGAAAAAAGTCGTAGTCGGTTTTGCCCAGCATCTCCTCGTTGGTGTAGCCCGTCGATTCCTGACCGGCCTGATTCCAGCGCACAAACGTCAGGCCCTGAGCCTCTTTCACAAAGATGGTGATGGGGACATTTTGCACCACCGAATCCAGGAAGCGCGTGGCCTGCTCCAACTGCGTGGCGTGCTGCGCCAGGGCTTCTTCGGCGCGTTTGCGTTCCGTGAAAAGCCGGGCATTCTCGATCGCGTTAGCCAGCTGATCGGCCATGGTTTGCAGCGTGGTGACGTCTTCCTCGGTGAAGGCCGCCGGCTCAGCCGATTGGATCGTCATGGCCCCGATGGCCTGTCCCCGGCTGATCAGCGGCAAACCCAGTTTGGATCGGGTGTCCGGCAGGGCGGGATTCTTCGACAGCGCGGCTTCTTCGCTGACATGCTCTTCGATGCGCGACTGTCGATGGGCAATGCACCAGCCCACCATCGTGTCGCCGCCCACTTCAATCCGGCGACCCTGCGCCAGCATCTTCCGCCCGGCTTCGCCGGTGCCGCCGCGCAGCACCGCCCACCGACCGGCCTCGTGGGCGAAATCGACCAGATAGAGGCCCACGTAGTACAGGCCAAATCGTTCGCGGGTCAATTCCACCACCTGCCGAATCAAATCGTCGGAATCCAAAATACTGCCGGTGGCGCGCGAAACCTCCGCCGCCGCTTGCAGTTGTAGGGCGCGGCGATCGAGCTTCTGGTTGGCTTGTTGCAGCAGTTGTTGTTGGGCGCGCTCCGCGGCCACGCGCTGCTCGATTTCCCGGTTGGCGCGCTTGGACTGGCGATAGTATTTTTCCTGCTCGGCGATGTTCCGATAGATGATCAGCGCCACCAGCGGGGGCAGGATCAAGCCGGCCAGCAGCATCGCGATCAAGTCCACCGTGTCATTCAGCGGCGGGAACACCCCGGGGCTGACCACCTGCGTCAGGCTGAGGCTTGCGACCTCCAGGCAGACTACGGCGATGGTAAAGCGCAGACAACCGTCCCGGCCCAGAAACAGCGTAGCCAGCAACAGGATGGCGGCAAACATCCACACGGCCGCCAGCATCAAATCAGGGACAAGAAAGATGCTAAAAACGGGGACAAGCAGCAGCGCCGCCAGGGCCACATAGGCACCTGCAATCGATCGGCCTTTCCGGTAAAAGACGGGATACACGGCCGCGCCCAGCGTGGACAGCCCGAACACACCCGCCAAAATCAACAGTTGCGCGTAAGGCTGAAAGATCAGCCACAACCCGGCCAGCCCAACCGTCAAAACGCCCAGCCCCCACGTCAACGCTTGAGTATAGGCCAGGGCAAACCGCTCCCGGCGATTGAGGATTTGGCTTTCGATTGAGTCTTCGACGGTGGAGGTGGTGGTCAGTGTGCTCATCAACGCATCCTGAATCCAGGTGGGCTTACAGCGCAAATACTATGCCACAGCGATCCAGCAGTGTCAAGCAGTCATGACCCGAGGCGTGCATTTCAGTTGGGAGGACGAAGTCCGGCATAATAAGCGGGGAGGTATACCAGGTCCACCACACGCGCCGAATGTAGTGGTCCCCAAAGCCTACCGCGACTGTCGCACTTTCAGCGACTTTTGGGCGGCCGATTAGAAAGTCTTTGCCGCCGACAAGCATCAGTCGGTCGGCAAAGACCGTGGCGAAACGAATCCTGTCGAGCAGTGGAACCTGACGCCTCGCACGTTTCGTGCGAAAGACCCGGTCTTTCAGTCGATACGCGGCGCTCAAGGCCGCTTACTTGAGTCGCTGCTGAAGGCGATGGATTTCGGCCAGCACGTCTTCGGGGCGGGTCTCCATTTCAAGGTCGGCCAATTCGCTGTCCTGATCGTTTTCGATGCCCAAGTGGTCTTGAATCGTATCAAGCATTTGCAGCACCCGCGTCAATTCATGTTCCGTCAGCAGCCCGATGTGCATCGCCAGGTCCGCGCGATGTTCAGCCTCCTGGCTCAATCGGTTTTGGCTGATGAGCACAAAGGTGGACAGGAAGATCGCTTCCAGGGACACGATCATCGTCAAAAGCCCGTAAGGATAAGGATCGAAGGCTGGCACGCCGAAATTGCCGGTGTTGAGTCCGATCCAGACGACGAACCAGACGATATGCACATAGGCAAAGATCATGCGGCCTGAAAACGTGGTGATGACATCGGCGATGCGATCTTGCAAGCCGCGCTCATGCGCGGCCTTTAAGCGTAGGCCGATAATCGTGCGAATGTTCCGCTCGATGACGTTGCTTAAGGCCGGATTATCTTCGGCATTGTCTGCCGTTTCCACCTGGTTCAGACGACTTTGCTGCATAAGCTGGACGTCCTGAGCGAGATAGGCGATTCGCTCTGCTCAACATCGCGGATGCCCGATACGCCCTCTGTCCGCGAGGCGGGGCGCGCTGGGCGGAAACATTCGAGCATGACCAATCCCGCAGAATTTTCTGCACTACACTGGAAACAGTCTTCATGCACAATGGCTCTGCCGCGCGCAGAGCCATTGTGTTGAACGGGTATTTGATTGTGCGCGCGGTGCGGCCGGACTAGACTTTGGCGTGCAACTTCTTGTCGGCCTCTTTCAGCCAGTTGTTGATTTCGGTGTCGGCCTTGGCCTTGTTGTAGCCATATTTCTGCTGCAGGACGCCGGAGAGTTCTTCCATCTTGCCGCTCATTCGCTCGACATCGTCGTCGGTGAGTTTGGCAAAGGTCTGGCGAGCCTGGCCTTTGAGTTCATGCCACTTGCCTTGCAGAATATCTTTGGTCGCATCCATGTGAGTTGCTCCTTTAATGAGTGTTACGGTTTGAATCGAACACGTAGCGCCCGACGTGCGTTAAGCAAACAACCCGTGTTTGGCTTTGGCGGGTTGGTAAGTCACCGTCGGCAGTTGAGCGGCCAGGTCGTTGAGCGTGGCATCAACATCATGGCGCACGGTCTTGATCTTCGCGTCCACGTCACGGCGCGCAGTGCGGACAGATTTGCTCGACGCCGCTTTATCCACCTTGTCACGAGCGGTGTTCAGCGTGTGCTGCGCCGAATGATACAGGTCGGTCTTGGACAGTTGCTTGCGGAAGGTCTGGCCGGAACGATTCCAGGTGAGCCAGGCCATGACGCTGGTGACGAGCGCGGCCAACATCAAACCGATCAGGGGGCCGCCGCTGCTCGATCGGTGGGGGGCGGCCAGCCCGATCGGGGCCGAGATGGCGTGCAGTGAGTTCGCGACGATTTCAGTTTGATCGGTATGGCGGGCGACATCGCCCAGTGACACAATGCCCAGCACCTGGCCGCCCTGCACGATGGGCAAGCGGCGGATTTGATGGCGGGCCATGCTGGCGGCCACTTGTTCCAGGCTCCAGCCGGGTTCGCCGGTGAAGAGCTGGGTGGTCATGTACTGCTGAATGGGCGTCTGCTGTAGATCGGCCTGGCCGGTCAGGGCATGCAGCACCAGATCGCGATCGGTGACGATGCCTTGCAGTTGGTTGTCTTTGACGATCAGCACGTCGCCGATGTCGCGGTCGCGCATGATGGCCGCGACTTGCGCGACACTGGCCTCGGGGGCGCAGGTGGCCAGGGCTTGGGTCATAATGTCATAGGCTTTTAACATGGGTTGCTCCAGTAAGGTGAAATAGGTAAGCGACCGACCGGGCCGCTGGACCGAATGGGGCCGTGGGGGGGGGGCGACCCCATTCGATCGAGCGGACCGATCAGTCGCAGGCATCAAATCGTGCCGCGCCGGCCGCTGAGCAGGTTGACGGCGATGATGATCACCGCCAGCACGAGCAGGGCATGAATCAAGCCGCCACCGATACCGCCGATGAGGCCCAAGGCCCACAACACTACGAGAATCACAACAATTGTCCATAACATGGGAACACGCTCCTATCTTCTTAAGTGAAACTCCGTTGTCAATCCAGCACCGCTGGTTTTGCCGGGTCACGCAGAGCCTGCCCCGACACTAGAAATTAGGATCAACTACCGACAAGATGAGCAAGGCCATCACGACGACGGCCAGGACCAAACTGATCTTGAAGCCCCAGCGTCGGCTGTAGGACCAGACCGGTAAAGACGCGGGCACGGAGACGAGTAAACCGGCCATCAACAGGGTTTCAAGCATGGCGTCCTCCGGGCTGAGTCGATCACACCATTTGCGACCGAGCGTTGCCGTGTTGCTTTGGTATCGCATGGATGACCTTGTTTTTCAGGGGCTTGAGCGGGCGAAGCGTCAAGTCGGTCTGGCAACGCTCGGTGTCATCATCATACGCGCTTTCCGTCGCGGTGACTGTCAGCGCAAGTCTAATCGCGTTGTCGGTGTTTGGACTACAGCCGCAGCGGACCGCGGCCACATCAACTCAGCCCCGCCAGGGTCATGAAGCCCGCCACATCGTCGGCGTACATCCGATCGAGCAAGCCTAGTTCGCGTTCGGCAATCGTCGCCACAAAATGCGGCGCGTCCTTCATCTGTCGAAAGGCCCCATAGCCTCGCTCCAGAAAATCATAGATCTCCACCCAGCCCGCGCTTTGAGCGGGAAGCTTGGCTACCGTCATGGCGACGCCCACAATCAGCCGCCGCGCGCCTTTGCCGACCTCGCTCAGAATGTGGTGCGTCAGATCGATTTGATGGACTCGTTCGGCGTAGTTGTCGCACAGGCGGTAGGCTTCGGCATACAGTTCAGCCGTCACCGTCTCCGTCACATCGAGCCGATCGACGAGCACGCGCAGCAAGTGATTATCCAGCGTGGTCGTCAGGGTGTTCAGTTCGACGGTTTGGGTAATGAGCTGGATCGTGGCCGCGGGCAGCACACGCGCCAGAAATTGGTGGATGCGTTCCAGGTCGTGATCACGCTGACTGAAATCGCGCGGCGCGTAGATGTCGCTCAGAAAGAACTCGCACGCCGGGCGGTCATGTGGATCCGCCAATAGGTCGGCGTAGGTGTGCGCCAACCGATCGGCTTGCCACGCCCGCAGCATCGCCAGTTGCGCGGGCAAACCGGCGGCCGCCGTCGGCTGATGCTTCAGATCATCGCTCTGTTGCAAATCGCGCAACAGTTGCACAGCATTAGGGGATCGGGGCGCGTCAGTCATAGCCGTTTACCTGCCTTGTTGAGAAGTTTCCTTTGCCCCGGCGATAGATCACGATCGACAACGCCAGCCAGACGCTGCCGAGCAAGTCGGCGCTGGGGCGCGGCCGCTCGATCAGGACTTTGAGGCCGAGTCCCAACACGGAACTACCCGCCACGCTCGTCTTAAAGATAGGGCGCGACCGACACGCCTAAGCCGCCCCAGATCAAACCCAAGATCGCGCCGGCGATCACATCGCGCGGATAGTGCACCCCCAGATAGATCCGCGTGAACCCGACCAGCACGGCGATGACGTACAGGCCCAGCGCGATGATCAGCGGCAAGTGAAAATGGCTGATGGCGAGCGTCATCATGAAGAAGGTCTGCGTTGTGTGCCCGCTGGGAAAAGAGAGTCCCACCTCGCGCCAGCCGATCACGCGCGTTTCGCGCAACAGGTTAAACGGCCGCGCCCGATCGGTTAACGCCTTGATAACGGTGACCAACAGCCACAACGTCAGCGAGCCGAGCACCATATCACTGGCAAACCGCTGATCGCCTAACACGTAGGCGGCCACCACCAGCAGCACGGCGAAACCCACGTTGCCGATCTGGGTAGCCACCCACATCAAGCGATCCATCCACACGGCGTGATAGCCGCGCAAATTCAACGCCGTAAACAACCACACATCCAGGCGTTGGCCGGTGGCCCACAACAGGGACACCGCCACCAAGCCAAAGACACCCAACAGCGTAATCAGCCAACGATTGGCGAATAAACTGCTGACCAGCAAGCGCCGCGACGCCAGGGGCAGCCATAACAGAAACAAGCCCAACGCAGCCACCAACCCCAGCGCGATGATCACGCGTTGCAGCGCACGGCGACGCAAGAGGCGCTGCGCGGCAGGAGTCTTGACCAGTTGTTGTTGGGCGTGCGCTTCAGATACTTGAGTCACATCAACGCCTTGGTTAGCTTGATTATCGGAGAACGCGAGTTACCACTCAGTTCGTCGCCGCGACTGGAATCGGTTGAGGCCGGATCACGTGAATGGCTTTATGAACCAGCTGCACTTCGACCGGCGTGTGACCAATCACTTCGCCATCCGCCTGGACCAAGTGCGAACGGTCGGCCTCAATACGAACGCTGTGCGTGGCCGCCAGGTGGATCAACTTCGCGGCCGACCGGCCCGGGCGGCGAAACAAGTCCCACAGCAGCCGCACGTAATCGCCCACAGTCTGCGCCCGGACGATGTAGACCTCTAACTGACCGTCGACGAGGGTGGCTGGTGCGCCGAACAGAAACGGCGGCTTCACGAGCAACGTGGTGTTGGAGATCAGCACCTCGGCCGCGCGGATCGATCGGACCCGGCCATCAAGCGTCAGGGTGTAGCGCTGCAATTGAAAGATGCTCGAGCGTTTGATCATCGCCAGGATGTAGGCCAGGCGGCCAAAAATCTTCTTGTGCACCGATTGGGTGTCACGCATCATCTGCGGACTAATGCCCACGCTGACATTGGAGAAGAAATGACGTTGGCCCACCTTCAGCGCATCCACTTCCGTCACCGCATGATCAGTCACCAGCAGGTCGATGGCTTCGTCCAGTTTCAACGGAATCAACAGCGCGCGCGCCAGATCATTGCCCGTGCCCAGGGGCAGAATGCCCAGAGGGATACGGCTGTTGATCAACCCATTCGCGACGCCGATCAGCGTCCCATCGCCGCCCGCCGCAACCACGAGATCAGCGCCGCGAGCGCAGGCCGCCCGACAGATCGCGGCGACATCCTCGCCCTGCTCGCCGGTCGTCTCGTAGATTTCAGACGTCCAATCGGGTGGCGTGAAGTGCTGCGTAAACGCCGCGCGGATCTGATCGGCCTGATCTTCTTTCCCAGCCTTGGGGTTGAAAACCACAAAGACTTTTTGATTGACCTTAGCCATCGCTGAACCTGCTTTCTCTGAATCGGGTTGCAGACGTGACCTTGCACGCATCTGCGAATCAGCCGTCGAAGTCGTAAGTGAGCGGCAGGGAATAGCGGGGCTGGTCCCGCGACAAGAGCGAGCGGCCCTTGCCTTGAAGGCCGCGCAACTCGCCGGTGCCGGAGCCGGGCACGACAAAATAGGTGGCTTGAGTTGTATGACCATCATCGGTGCCCGTATGTTGCAGTACGAAACTGCCCGCTCGATCGCCGAGCCGCCCGATGATGTATTCCTGGCCTACAAAGCTGGCCGAGCCATCGCCCGGGTAGAACATCAAATAGTCCCGTGTGCCTTCGCCCTCGATGTCCCCGTGGATGGCGGCGATCACTTTAGCCCGGGTCAATTTCGCGCCACCGTCAAGTTCAAGGTAGGGCTTTTCGTCCCAGGTCGTGATCTCAAAGGTCGCCTTCGCTTTGGTTTGTTGAGTTGTATTCATGTCGCATGTCTCCTTCGTTGAGTTGGGCCGCCGAACGTCATTCGCGGCAGGTGGTGCGATCTGAGGCAGACCTCAGAGTTGATCGGCAACGTGCGACAACCACGCGCACTATCAGCATGATAAGCGTTTTACGCGCGCGTGACTGTCAGCCGTAAACTGATCAAGTTGTCAGTGTTTGGACTACATCACCTGGCCGCGTAGTCCAAACACTGACAGGCGTTTGCGCCTAATGCTGACAGTATTTTCAGCCGCGGGCTGATAGTCACCTGCGCGTGAAGTGGCTATCATGTTCAAAACAACTCAGGCAGCATGAACCTGCTTGAAAATCAGCCTGACCGGGGGAGTGGTGATGCTAAGACGACTGTTGGGCG
>JAGOBP010000611.1 GCA_017999195.1 Thermoflexales bacterium | reverse complement strand
CTGTCCGATCTCATACCGGGCGGCCACCGTCGCCCACGGATCGGGCTGCAAACGCTTCACGCTCAACGCCACGCGCCGCTGCGCCCGATCGACATTCATCACGTACACGTCCACGTTCTGGCCGCTATGCAGCACATCGCCGGGATGGTTGATGCGTCCCCACGAAATCTCGCTGATGTGCGCCAGCCCTTCCAGTCCGCCCAAGTCGATGAACACGCCAAAGTCACATACGGTTGTGACTACGCCGCAGCGTTTTTGGCCGGGCTGCATTTCGGTCATCAACATTTCCAGGCGCGTGCGATCGTTATAGGCCAGGCGTTCGGACAACACAAAGCGGCCGCGCGCCCGATCGAGTTCGATGATCTTGCCGCGCACCGGCTGGCCCACGCGCTTGCCAAATTCGGTCTTGCGCTGCTCTTCGTCATTGACGGCGGGCATGCCGATCAAATGCGACGACGGCACAAAGCCGTGCAAGCCTTGCCAGTCTACCAGCAGGCCGCCGCGATTGAAGCCCGTGACGATCACACTCAGGGCTTCGTCCCCGTCACAGGCGCGCTGCGCCGCCGACCACAACAGATCGATCGGGCGGGCGGCGGCCGCTTCGCCGGTCCCGGCTCGACTGCGCCCAGTCGGCACAGCCGGTCCATCCGACGCTTCTTCATCCTGCATCAAGGCCAGCCAATAAGCTTCTTCCAGCGTGTCCTTTAACGGTTCCATTGCCTTCCACTCCTACGAACGATCATGCCACAGGCCAATTCAAGTACATGTATTTTACATTCTCTAATGAAAATGACAAATTTGACTTTCTTGACGCGTTCGCTTGCCGAAAATTCAACTCAATTCCGCTTCGTGCTCCTGCGTGGTTTATCATTCCGGCGGATCGATCACGCGCTCTTCCATCTTGGATAATGATGCGGCCACGGCCTCAACGGCGATGCGCTGCTTGCGATATAGATCGCTTTCGCTCATGGCTAACCGCTGCGCAATCTCGCGCACTTTGTGGCCTTGCACAAAGCGCATCTCCAGAATGTTATACAGCACCCACTCGGCCGCCGTCAGGCTGCGCTGACCATCGGGCCGCAGTTGCTCCATCGCTTCGGCCAGCACCGCGCGCAGCGCCTTGGGCGCATCATCATCGTGCGCCGAGCGCGCTTGCTCCACCACTTGCATCCGCAGCAATGGACTGCCCGTCAACTTAGGCCCGCCCCAATAGTGACTCAACGCATCTTTCACCCAGTTCGCAAATTCGGGATCATCGGTCAGTGTTACTTCCGGCGGCGGCTGCGTCGGCGAATCCGTATAGCGGATGACGCCGCGCTGTTTCTGCAATACGTCGATTTCCGGCATCACGCGCTCGATTGCCGCAAACACTTCTTGCTGTAAACGACGATCTTCCAGCGCGATGGCCGCCTGCCGGATCAACGTCTGCAAACTGCGAATTTCATCGTTAGAGAGTTCCATCACATCCGATTGAGCCGCGGCGGCCAACGCGCCCAACAAGCCCTCGTCGCCGCGCGCCCACAACGGCCACGCCCAAAAACCATCCACGCGCACCGGGCCGTTCTCCATCGGCTGTGATTGCGTAACGGCGATCTCTTTCAGCGCTTGATTAAACATCTCGACCGGCCCGACGTAGGCGCGCAAGCGCCACTGTCCATCGGCGTCCAGCGACGCCAAAAACACGCGCCGCACGCGCAGCAGATCGGCCACCGCGGTCAAGATGTTTTCCAGGAACTGCTGCAAGTCGGTCGTGGTCAACAACCGATCGCCCAGATTACGGATGTAGTCCAACTCCGATCGATCTTGCTGAAACAACAGCACATCGAGGAAGGGCTGCAATGAGCCGCGCGCCACTTGAAAGATTACGATAAAGAACACAATCGCCAGCGTGGTCAACGTCTCGCGCGGCAGGCCCAAAAATTCCTCCAGCCGCCAGAACAACACCACCGCCGCCGCGACGGTGGCGGCCATTACCGGGCCGCGAAAGAGGAAGCGGATCAATCGGTATTTGACGACCCGATCGGGCGCGAGCACCCCGAAGTAGGCCACGCTATACGCCATCACGATCAGCATCGCCGCGATCAAGATATTGCCCGCCACCAGCGCAATCCACGAACTCAACGGCACGGCGGCATCGGCATTGCTGGAGAGCAATAAATAAGGGAAGACCGCCAGCGCCGGGCCAGTGGACGACAGCAGCAGATACGTCATGCGGCGATGCGAGGTCGGCGTCAAGCAGCGCTGGCGCGCGCGCAAGATGCCCACCATGCCCGCGCTGGCCGCGCCGGAAAAGTACATGAAATAGACCCAGAATAACGGGCCGGGATTCAAGTGCGAAGCCGATTTCAGCAAGACGCCGTGCGTGACGATCGCGTCGCTAAACAAGGCCAGCCCCATAAACATGAAGCCGGAGATATACGCCACGTAGACGATGGCCCGGTGAACGCGATTGAATGAATTGGTGGTGCGCAAGACGTTGTCGGAGAAGTGCAGATACGCCGCTGGCACCAGCGCAATGCCGATCCATTGCGCGCGCAGCCACATCTCGGTCGCCTCGGCGTCGGTGGCGCGATACAAGATCGAGTCGCCCACATACACCCACATCACGCAGCCCAGCAGCACGCTGAAAGCGCGCGCCACCGGCGAACGAAAGTTGTAACGGACAATGTAGATCAGCAGCGAGAAAGCGGTAACGGCCGTTCCGGTGGAAAGAATGGAGTTGATCAGCGCGAGGATCTGAACAAAACTAACAGAACCGATCATGGAACAACACAACTAACTAATGCAAAGACAGCGCAAAAAACAAGGCAATGTCTTGGTTGGCAAAATACCGATCGTTGTAGCCGCAAAACTTCAGGCCG
>JAGOBP010000610.1 GCA_017999195.1 Thermoflexales bacterium | reverse complement strand
AGCGAGCCGTGGCAGCCATGCCCGCGCTGAACATCGCTCCGGCGATGTTCAGCGGGACTTGAATCGACGAGCGCCCTAATGCCTGACGCAGTCGCTGCCCGTCGACGCTGGCTTGCCAACTGGCATAACTCAGCGTCGCCAGGGCCAGCGCCGCACCACCGATCCAGATGGCATTGGAGAAGACACCCCACCAATCGATCATGCTGAACCAAGTTGAGCGCGCGTTTCCGCGATAACTTCATCCAGCGTTTGATCGAGTTCGATGCCGGGCCGCCAGCCGATGGCGGCGTTGATCTTATCGATGCCAGGGATGCGGCGGCGCATGTCTTCGAAGCCTGCCGCATAGGCTTGCGCGTACGGAATCAATTTGATTTCGGACTGACTATTTGCACGCTTGATGATGCGGCGGGCCAGATCAAGGATCGTGATTTCGTATTGGCTGCCCACATTGTAAATCTGGCCGATCGCGGCGGGGTGATCACTCAACGCGATGATGGCGCGCACGGTATCTTTGACGTTGCAGAAGCAGCGCGATTGCAGGCCATCGCCATGCACGCTGAGCGGCTGACCGCTGACGGCTTGCTTCACCAGGCGCGGGATGACCATGCCATACGTACCCGTTTGACGCGGGCCAACCGTATTGAAGAAGCGACAAATCACCACGGGCAGGCCGTATTTCTCATGATAGGCCAGCGCGAGGAATTCATCCATCGCTTTCGATTCGGCATAACTCCAGCGGCTTTTCGTGGTCGCACCGTATACCCGATCGGCGTCTTCACGGAACGGCAGATCATCGCTCTTGCCGTACACTTCTGAGGTTGACGCGATCAACACTTTGCGGCGATATCGACGCGCCAGGCGCAACACTGTCTCGCTGCCCAGCAAATTCGTCTCGATGGTGTGGACAGGATCTTGAATGATCAATTCCACACCCACGGCGGCGGCGAGATGGTAGATGATGTCGCACTCGCTGACGAGGCGATCCATCACGCCTTCGTTGAGGATGGTTTCGTTGACGAACTGGAATTCAGGCCGATCGAGCAAATGGGCGATGTTGGACAAGCGTCCAGTGGACAGATTATCGATGGCAACGACGTGCTGACCGGCGGCTAACAGGGCTTCGGCCAGATGGCTGCCGATGAAACCCGCGCCGCCTGTGATGAGTGCGTGTGACATGCTGATCCTTTGAGTAGCAAGAATTGGAGTGATTATAGTCGCGCTGGCGACGAATGACCAGTGATAAGTGCGGGGCAACAAACAGCCCGATCGGCGTGAAGCCCGATCGGGCTGTAGATTAAACGGCAGCGGTGGCTACTTCTTGGCCCACCAGACGGTAATCATCGCCTCACGACCGAAGTCGTAGTATTCCACTTTCACGGTGTGCGGTCCGGCGGTCAGATTGACCGTGCCCTTGGACACGCCGCGATGATCGAACCAGTCGTTGACGACGAGGTTGTTGTCCACGTAGATGCGCACGCCATCATCGACCTGGGCATAGAATTCATACAGCCCGGCACTGGCAAAGTACTGCGTGCTGATCCAGCGCGCCGACCACAAGTCCCGTGGCACACCCGTGCCCGGCGACGAGCGATCCCAGTTGAAGTCGATCGACGGATCAATGCGAGTGAACTTCAGATCATCCAGATATTGATTGCCGAAGTAGTAGCCGGTCCAGGCGCTGCTGCTGGCGACCGGGGTTGCGCCGGGGATGGGCGTGGGCTGCGGGCCGGGCGGAGGGGGCACGCCTTGCCACGAAAGATAGATCGAGCCTTGGCCGCTGATCTTGTGGAATTCCAGCACCAGGGTGTGATTGCCCGCACCCAGCACGACTTCGGGCGTCTTGGCGTCTGCGCCTGATGCCCACGCATCCAGCACGGGGACACCGTCCACATACATGCGCACGCCGCCGCTCCACTTGACGCTGAAGCGATACGTGCCGGTCTTGAAGTAGACCGAGCGCGTCCAGCGCACCGAGTAGTTATCGGCGGACAACTTGGGATTGGGCCAGCCCTGACCCCAATTGAAGTTGATGTTGGCGTCGTTGCGCGTCAACGACGGCGCGCCGGCCAGGTCGGCATTGTTGAAGTACTCACCCTTCCACTGCGGATACGTGGCCGGGGTGCCGCCGCTGGATTTGCACGGAATCAAGATGATCATTCCGGCGTAAATGAAGTTGGCGTTGACGATGCGGTTGGCCTGCATCAAGGCGGTCAGCGTTGTGCCGTAACGCGCCGCGATGCCGCTCAACGTGTCGCCCCACTTGATGGTGTAGTGGACATTGCACGCCGACGGCTGCGGATTGGGCGCAGGGGCCGGCGTATTGCCCGGGATGCACAGCGATTGACCGGCATAGACCGTGTTGGGGTTGTACAGGCCGTTGGCTTGCATCAAGGCCTCGACGGTCAGGCCATACTGCAAACCAATGCGGAACAAATTCTCACCGGCTTGCACCTGATGATACTTGACGCAATTACTGCTGCTCAGCGGCGCGGCGATGGCGACACTCGCCTGACTGGCGAGCAGCATAGCGACGACGACGATCAGCATCATGCTACGACGGATTTTCATGGTTGCTCCTTCTCCTATCCAAGAGTCACAACGCAAACTGCCAGCGTGATCTGCCTTCTAAAATACCATATCTGTTGACGCAAGGCAAACGCAAGGCCGGGTGCAAACTGGGCGCGATTCTTTTGACACCCCCTATCTTTCATGGTACTCTGCCGATCCTACCTTTTCCTGCCCGGGAGTTGAGCATGCCAACAGACACTGCACCGCACTACTACAACACCATACTGGATGTGATTGGCCAGACGCCGTTGGTGCGATTGAATCGTGTGACGCTGGGTTTACCGTGTACGGTATTGGCC
>JAGOBP010000609.1 GCA_017999195.1 Thermoflexales bacterium | reverse complement strand
GAATCAAGTCCGCAAGAACGTGACCGGGTGATTGGTAATTGGTCGATTAGTCAACGGGTAATTGGTCAACTGGTCAACCAGTTACCGATCAACCAATTGACCGATTACCAATCCACCAATCTACTAATTTACCAACCTACCAACCTACACCAACTTGATATGCAATTCCCGCAACTGCTTCTCATCCAACTCTGACGGCGCGTCGAACATTAGGTCGCTGCCGCTGGCCGTCTTGGGGAACGAGAGCACTTCGCGGATGTTCGGCTCGTCCGCCATCAGCATCACCAGCCGATCGATGCCGGGGGCCATGCCGCCGTGCGGCGGTGCGCCGTAATCAAACGCCTCCAGCATGTGGCCAAAGCGATGTTCCATTTCATCGGTGCTGTAGCCCAGGGCTTTGAAGATCTGCGTTTGAATATCGCGTCGATGAATACGGATGCTGCCGCTGGCGAGTTCATAGCCATTGCAGACCATGTCGTAGGCATTGCTGTAGACGCGGCCCGGATCGCTTTCCAGATAGGGCAAATCCTCTTCCTTCGGCATCGTAAACGGATGATGGGCAAACGTCCAGGTCTTGTTTTCCTCGTCCCATTCAAACATGGGGAAGTCCACCACCCAGCCAAAGGCCAGCAAATCTTTCGGGGCCAAGTCCAGTCGATCGCGCAGATCGAGTCGCAGCAAACCGAGCGCCTTATTAGCGATAGCGCGTTTATCGGCGACGATGCACACTAAGTCGCCGGTCTTTGCGCCAACCCGATCGGCGATCGCGGCAATCTCGTGCTCTTTCAAGAACTTGACGGCGCTGCCCTTCACCCCGTCCGCCGTGTAGGCCAGCGTGACCAAGCCCTTCGGGCCTTGCGCCTTGACCAGTTCCGTGATCTCATCGATCTGCTTGCGCGTGAACGTGGCGCAGCCCGGCGCGCACAGGCCCTTGATCGCGCCGCCGTTGCCGATCGTGTCCGCGAAGACCTTGAATTCCGAGCCGTGCAGCACATCGGTGAGTTCGGTCAATTCCACGCCGAAGCGCAGGTCGGGCTTGTCGATGCCGAAACGCTCCATGACTTCTTTGTGCGAGAGTTTGGGGAAGGGCGACAGGATGCGCTTGTGCGGCGTGGTGGCCGGTACCAGCGCCGTGAATAAGCCTTCCACCAAATTCAACACGTCGTCGCGTTCGACGAACGACATCTCCAGGTCGAGTTGCGTAAATTCGGGTTGGCGGTCGCCGCGCAAGTCTTCATCGCGGAAGCAGCGCGCGATCTGGAAATAGCGCTCGTAGCCAGCGACCATGAGCAGTTGCTTCAACTGCTGCGGGCTTTGGGGCAGGGCGTAGAACTTGCCCGGCTGCACGCGGCACGGCACCACATAGTCGCGCGCGCCTTCCGGCGTAGACTTGATCAACATTGGCGTTTCAATTTCGATGAAGCCTTGCTCGTCCATGTAGTCGCGGATGAACTTGATGACTTTATGCCGCAAAATCAAGTTCTTTTGCAAACGCTGTCGCCTCAGATCAAGATAGCGATATTTCAGACGCAGCGTTTCCGTCGTCTTGGTGCCGTCGTCATCCAGCGGGATGGGCGGGGCTTTGGACGCGTTGAGGACTTCAATCGCTTCCGCGATGACTTCAATCTCACCGCTGGGCAGGTTGGGATTCGCCAGTCCATCTGGTCGGGCGCGCACCGTGCCGGTGATTTGCAGCACGTATTCGGCGCGTGACTTATCGGCGACGTCGTAGGCCGCCGGGTTGCCGGGATCGATCGTGATCTGCACCAGCCCAGATCGGTCGCGCAGATCGATGAAGATCAGCCCGCCGTGATCGCGCCGCTTGTGCATCCAACCGGCCAGTTTGACCGTCTGGCCGACGTGCGTCAGTCGAAGTTCACCGCAGTTATGGGTCTTGTACATGATGGCTACTCCACGCGCTAGATTATTGACGATTGTCGTGATTGTTTTGTCTGTTATAATGTGCGATATGTCACACGCAGTTGCTGGCTCGTGATCGAGTTGAAAAAAAACCGCCCTCACTGTGAAGGGCGGCTCTCGGTTCGTCTGATTAGGCTGTGATGTTAGGCACGCGACGAAAGCGAGTGACGCCCCGGGGCATCATCGTTATTATTATCGTTCGCGTTATCAACCACCAGAGTTTTGCGTAACATGGCGAGATTATAATCGCGATAGAACCGAAAGTCAATCGGCTGAAATGAAGAACGTTGCGCTTACTCGATTGGGCAGATTCACGCCCCAAGATTCGGCTCCTCCATCGCGGCGCGCTTGATCGCGCGGCGAAATCCATCGTTAGGTGACGCACTGATGAAACGTTTCGGGTGGTTACTCTGGTTGGCAATCCTGATCGCAGGCTGTGCGGGTTCAACGACGACGGCGACTCCGCAAGCGTTACCGGCGAATACTTTGCCCGCTGATGTTATACTGAACGGCACGGCATTGGGCGATGGCTTGCGCGTGGGCGATTATGCCGTGTGGCTGACCAGCGCCAACGCGCCCAAGCGCGGCACGGCGCAATTAGAAGCGCTGGTGTTGGACAAGGATAATCAGCCGGTGACGGATGCGGCGGTGTCATTCGACATCGACATGACGAACATGAGTCACGGCAAAAACGTCATCAAGACTACGGCGGCGGGCGACGGCCATTACGCGGGCGAAGTGCATTTCATGATGGGCGGCCCGTGGCGCGTGATCGTGATCATCGAGCGGGGCAGTCAAACGCCGGTCAGTGCGCGTTTCAATTTTAACGTGAAATAAGGACAAGCATGGACTTAAGCATTGCGATTATTCTCAGCGTCATCATCACGGCGTTGAGTGTGGGCGTGGGCGTGTATTTGCTGCGCTACAAGAATGACATGACCGAGATG
>JAGOBP010000608.1 GCA_017999195.1 Thermoflexales bacterium | reverse complement strand
AACATGACGACAAACACTATGGCCCGTCCCTCGTCCTGGTCGAAGTGGCTGCTTCGCCTGTTCTACATTTTATTGGCCGGTCTGATCGTTTCCGTACTGGCCTTTAGCGTTTTCAAGCCGCTTAAGGTTTTGCCGCGGATTAGCCTGGCGCCGGGCTTTGTGTTTACTAATCAGGCGGGTGCTACCCGGACCAGCGATGATTATCGCGGGCAACTGACGATTTACAACTTTACTCACACGCATTGCAGCACGAACTGCCCGCAGACTTCGTCCTGGATGCAAGCGTTGCGCGCGAAGTTGAGTCAGGGTACTTCGGTCGCGCCTTATGCCCTGGTTACGATTTCGGTTGATCCCGAGCGTGACACGCCCGATGTGCTGGCGGCTTACTCGGCGCAATTCGGCGCCGATCAATCGAGTTCGGTGACGTGGGATTGGTTAACGGGCGATGTGCTGCGAACCAAATTCGTCGTTGGCGGCGGCTTTGGCGTGTTCTATGACGATCAGCCTGGCTCGAGCGATACGGTTCGACTTGATCCCCGCTACGTGCTGGTGGATGGCGCCGGTATTGTGCGGGCGGAGTATCGCACCGTCGAATTGAATGTCGAGCGTGTGGCACAAGACATCACCATTCTGGCTGATGAGATTCAAAATAGTCAAGGCGCGGCCCGGTTGGCTTATGAGGCCGCGCATTTATTCAGGTGCTATCCATGACAGAAGTCAAGCCTGGTCAAAAGACCGCTAAGATTCGCCCCGTGTACATGGTGGTTGTTGCGGTGGTCGTATTAGTTGTGGTGGCGGCGGGCTGGTTGATCGGCGGCGCGCTGCGCCCCTATGCCTTCCACGGCACGCTATTTCAGTCACCAACGCCGGCGGCGAACTTTACGCTGACCGGCCACAACGGGCAAGCGGTGTCGTTGAACGACTATCGCGGAAAAGTGGTGATGTTGTATTTCGGCTATACCACTTGCCCGGATGTGTGCCCGACCACGCTGGCTGAATTGCACGCTGCTGTTCAATTGCTGGGCGAGCGCGGCAAGGACGTGCAGGTGATGATGATCACGGTCGATCCGGATCGAGATACGCTGCAAGTGCTGGCCGAGTATATGCCGCATTTTGACGCCAATTTTCTGGGGCTGACGGGTACGCCGGAACAGATCGCCGAAATTGCGACCTATTATGGCGTTGCCTATGAGCGCAGCACGCAAGAGTCCGCGTTAGGGTATTTGGTCAATCACACCGCGACGGTTGCCACGCTCGATCGGCAGGGGTACGTCCGCGTGATTTTTCCGTTCAACACGCCGGCCAGTGATATTGCGGCTGACGTCGCTTACTTACTTAATCGCTAATTGCTTAGGGTGGGAGACTGTGCCTATGAGGATGATATGAACCCCGATGTTTCCCGGCAGTAAGCAAGGCCCCGGCCTGTCCAGATTTGATCTCACGAGGAGGAAGAAAGCAATGGCACCGAAGAAACCAGAGCCCAATCAGTCAGAGCAACAACCCAAGGGCACGCTGGTGATCGTATTCACCTATATGGTCACGATCATCGTTTTGTGGAGTTGGGTCTACCTGACTCTGATCGAACGAGGGGTGACACGATGATCCATGTTCATACCTATGAAAAGTGGTGGATTGCCTTGACCGCCGTCATGTTGGTCGCCTTTACGGCGGCGATCAGTTTGAGCGCGTTTGCGAACGGCATTCAATTGCCCTCGCCGGAAGCGCGCGTTGATCCGAAGACGGTGGCCCAGACGCCGCCGTTTGACAACCCCGGTTTGCGCGAACTGGCCCCCGGCAAGTACGATGCGTACATCGTGGCGCAGGCCAGCCCGTGGAAGTATTATCCGTCGGAAATCCGTGTGCCGCTGGGCGCGACCGTGACGTTCTATGTGACGAGCGTTGACGTGCAGCACGGCTTTCGCGTTCAGGACACCAATGTCAATATGATGGTGTTGCCCGGACAGGTGGCCAAGTTGACGGCGACCTTCAACAAGGCGGGTGAATTCCCGTACGTCTGCTCTGAGTACTGCGGCGTCGGCCACCAGAATATGTTTGGCAAGGTCATTGTCGAGCCATAAGCATGGAAGTTGAACCGGGCGCCTACAACTTGCCTCCGACCGTGGCGAACAGCCTCGCTCCGGCTTTGGTCTCCAGCCTAAAGACCACTGTCGGCAAGCTGATTGTGCTGTTCAAGTTGCGGGTGGTTGTGTTGCTTGTGTTGGCTTCCGTGGGCGGGGCGCTGTTGGCTTCGGGTGGCACGGTGTCGGCAGGCCATTTGCTCTTGCTGGTCGTCACCGGCACATTGTCATCGGCGGGCGCTTCCGCAATTAATCAGTATCTTGAGCGCGATAGCGATGGTCAGATGCAGCGCACACGTCGCCGGCCGTTGGCGGTGGGTAGTTTCACTCGCCCCCAAACGGTGCTTGAAGTGAGCGTCGGTCTGGTCATTCTGGCCGTGATGCTGGCCTGGCCGTTCAGCCCGGCCCTGGCGATGTTTCTGGGTTTGGGCGCGATCATCTATGTCGGTGTTTACACGGTGTGGCTAAAACCCCGCACAGTGCTTAACATTGTCATCGGTGGTGCGGCCGGCAGTTGCGCCGTGTTGAGTGGCGGCGCAGCGGGCGGCAACTGGTCCGATCCGGGTGTGGTGGCTCTGGCATTGCTGGTCTTTGCCTGGACGCCGACGCACTTTTGGAGTCTGGCACTGGCCTATCGGGATGATTACGAGCGCGCGGATGTGCCGATGTTGCCTGTCATCGCCAACGCGCATGCTTCGGCCTGGTGGATCGTGCTGCATACTGGCTTGACCGCGTTCATCGCGCTGGCGCTGAGTGTTCGTCCGGCACTTGGCTGGATCTATGTGGTGCCGACC
>JAGOBP010000607.1 GCA_017999195.1 Thermoflexales bacterium | reverse complement strand
AAGCCGCGAATAAACTGCTTCACGGCCTCGCTCTTGCTCATCTCGGCCACGGTGATGGCCTTGCAGAACAGCAACCGCCAGGTATCCTCCATAAAGGGATCGCTGTAGTTGATGATGTACAGCAAGGACTGGAACTTATCCTTGGCCGTCTTGAGCAGTTCCAGCAGTTGTTTACCCACCTGCTCCAGCACTTTGTTCAACACCGCCGACACACCGCCGCCGATGCCAAAACTGGCTGTCATGATGGTGTTCGTCAACGTGAGGTCGGCCTGCTGCGGACTGTACGCCAGCGCCAGTTCCTGACCGATCTGCACCAGCGCGGCGTGGCCTTGATTCATGGACAGGTAATAGGCTCGCGCCAGAATCACCTTGCCATGATTGATCGTCGCATTATCTTCGGCGGATAAGGTCGGATCATTGGTCAGTGATTGTTCCAATCGCACCCCAAACATATCCCAGTATTCATGCATGGGATACGCCCGCCACGCGCCATCCTTGAAGCGATAGGGTGCCCAGTTGATGGCGGCCGCGGTGTTGATCTTTTGGCCGTTCAGATCAAACGTCACGGTGCTGCCCGCCACCGATCGAGCCTCGGTTGTTCCCAGGCTCACCTAGCGGAAACGCTCTTCGCGCGCAAACAACAACGTGGGCGCAGTGGTCGTGTACGCGTTGAAATTCTGCTGCAAAATCTGCTGCGTGCCGGACATCATCACCCCGGCCACGCCGTCTTGATGCGCGTACGCAAAATTCTGGACGCGCAGGGTGGCCGTCAGGGGCAGGCCAAACCGATCGGTGATGGTGACGGACGATGCCAGCGGCGCATTGAATCGCCCGTAAATTGTCGTATCGGCCACGGTCGCCCCATCGGTGCTGAGCACCACGCCGATGTCGCGGATGTCGTTATCGTTTTGATCGCGCCCGGTGACATAGGCGTTGTCCAGGCCGTTCGCCATGACCCACAGGCCGTCATCCGACTGCCGCCCGGCGTCCGTCTCGCTGGCCGGGTCTTCCCACGCAACAGCCAGATTGACGCCGTGATCTTCGCGCACGCTCAAGCCTGTCAATTGCCAGTCATCATCATAGGTGTGCATGAACTGCACGTTATCCAGATTCCAGGCTGCCTCGTAGTTACACCACACTTCCTCTTCGGATAGATCAGCACCATCGGGCGCGGGCCGGCACATATCCGTCAACATCTGCACGATCCATACCAGCCGCACTCGCTGCGCGGTATCGCCCAGATTGCCCGCCACCGGCTGATACAAGACGCGCGCCGAGAACGCCGTCTGCCCGCCACCATCGTCGGGCGTCACGTTGAGGGGCACATAGGCCAGCAACGTGCCCGCATTATCCTTGTCGCGCACCGAGACCCCGTACGGCGACAGAGCCACTTCGTCCACCGTTCGATCGGTGTACGAGCCGTTGGGCAGATCGGGCAAATCGGCGCACGCCGCCACGTGGCCCGCTCCGCCGGACGCCGCGACAAAGTGATTGCCGTCGGCCAGTTTCAACAGGTTCGTATTGGTCAGCACGGTAGACGCCGAGCCTTTGGTCAGGCCGTACAACACCTCGCCGCCCGCCGCGCACGTGCCGGTGTAAATGTTGAACCACTCCAGCGTGGGCGTGCCCGCAAATGACGTGTTCACATTGACATTGCCGCCCGCTTGCGAAAAGTCCAGCGTGCCGGACAACCACGTGGTAAAGACCGGTGGTGTGGTACTGACCGGCCACGAGGTGTCGACGCCTTGCAAGGCGACGCGCGTCTTGAGGGTGGTGGTCATGGGCAGCGGTATATTGTTGCCGCTCAACTCAATTTCCAGCATGGGAATCAGACGCATATCGCCGTTTGGCGAGCGCGGATCACCGGCCGCTTCGGCAGCGGTGAGGCCGTCGGCAAAAGTGCTGTCATTGCCCGTGCGCCGCTGCACTTGTCCCTTCTCGTCGCCGCTGGGCCAGTCCAGTACGTTGAGCGCATACGTCAAATGCTTGGGATTGCTGGGGCGCAGTTGAAAATCGACCAGCACCGGATAATAGGTATTGGTGCTGCCCGCTTTGGGGCTGAGGTTGTTGACCAGCAAATTAAAGGGATTTTGCCGTGAAAACGGCGCACTCTTGCCCAGCACATTCGTCGGGTCAAGGTCCAATTTATCGGGCACGCCGTCGGCATCGCTGTCGCGGGCAAACATATCGGGCGTGGCATCGGCATCGGTATCGCGGCAGACCGCCTGCAATTGCGAACAATTCTCCGGCACACCGTCGCCGTTGGTATCCAGACAGGCATTGGCAACCTTGGGCAGACGCGTCGTCGCATCAATCTCGATGGCACGCTGCGGGCATTCCAGACCGTCCGGCAAATTGTCCTTGTCGGTATCGGCGCTGTTGGGATCGCTGTACCAGCGTTGATCACCGGCGCTGTACCACGGCGCACGGCCGCCCGCCAGCACAAAGCCGTTGACTTCCAGATAATCCGTAACACCGTCGCCGTCACTGTCGGCGCTGGTGGGCGTCGTGCCCAAACGCAAGACTTCCAGACCGTCCTGCAAGCCGTCTTGATCGGTGTCCTTGTTATTGGGCTGCAAGCCCATCTCTTTTTCATCGCAATCCAGCAGCAGGTCATTGTCGGAGTCAGTCGATTTTTCCGCTTCGGTGCAGAGGACACCACTCCAGGTGGATGTTGATGTCATCTTGGGCAATAAAGGCGTGCTCAACCCCACCCCGATCGGTTTAGCTGGCTCGACGGAGGCCGCTTCTGCGAGCGGGTCTTGATGCGGATTCCACGTCGACGCTTCGAGTTCGGCTTGCGCCTTGCGGGCGGCGTCTTGCTCCTCGCGCTGTTGATCGTTCTCGGTCTGTTTGGCCGCCCGTTGATCGAA
>JAGOBP010000605.1 GCA_017999195.1 Thermoflexales bacterium | reverse complement strand
CGACACCTGGCGACGCTGCGCAACCAGGTAACTTCGCCCGGCGGCACGAGTGCAGAAGCACTGTATCAGATCGAGAAGGGCGGCCTGCGAACCGTCATGTCCCGATCGATCTGGGCGGCCTATCAGAAGTCGCGCAAGTTGGGTCGTGGTGTCGAAGAAGATTGAGCCATGAACAATGACAAATGACGAATGAACAAGGGCCGTTGCGGCGGGCGTTGATTGTTTCGATGCTGGGGCGATTGGCGCACGATGTCACGATGCGCGTGATCTATCCGTATGTGCCGGAAGTGGCGGCGGGCTTGAAGATCACGGAAGCGCAGTTGGGCACGTTGATGTCGCTGCGCTACGGCGTGAGTCTGGGCGGGCCGTTGTTCGGCGCGTGGGCCGATCGGGTGGGCCACCGCCGCGCAATGACGATCGCGCTGTTGCTGGTCGCCGTCGGCACGGGGCTAATCGGGCTGAGCGCAGGCTTGATCGGGCCGGGGCTGGGCTTCGTCGTGTCCGGCATCGGTTCGGCGATGTACGTTCCGGCGTTGATCGCGTACATGAGCGACCGCACGCCCTATCAGCGGCGCGGGCGGGTGCTGGGCACGATCGAGTTGTCATGGGCCATCAGCGGCATGATCGGTGTGCCGCTGATGGGCGCGCTGTTGGCGTCGCACGGCTGGCGCGCACCGTTCATCGGGCTGGCGGCGGCGGTGTTGATCTGTTCGGGATTGACGCTGCTCTTAAAGGAAACGCCGCATGCTCTAGCAAAAGGTTCCAGCGGCCAATTCGCGCCAGGGTTTAAAGCGATTGTGCGCAATCGCAGCGCGTTGGCCTTTGTGGCGGCGTGGTTTCTGATTTTCTTTGCGTTTGAAAATGTCCAGATCAGTTACGGCAGTTGGCTGGAAACGCAGTATGGCCTATCGACGACCGCGCGCGGCAGCATCTCGACGTTGTTTGGCGTATTCGAATTGATGGCCTCGGGCGGCAGCAGTTTGCTGCTGGATCGCATCGGCAAGAAACGCGGCGTGGTGGGCGGCTTGATCGTCGCCACGCTGGGCTACGCGATCTTGTTCACGCTCGGCTCGACGGCCCTGCCCTGGGCCTTGGCCGCGATCTGCATCGCGTTTTTGGGCTTCGAGTTCAGCGTGGTGTCGGGCATTTCGGTGATGAGCGAGCAAGTGCCCAGCGCGCGCGGCACGATGTTGGCCTTGGCGGTGAGCATGGGCGCGGTTGGGCGCATGGTCGCTGATCCGGTGGGGAGTGCACTCACGGCCGGTGGCGCGTTCACAACAGTCGCGTTGATTTCGCTCATCGCCGGGGCGTTGAATGCCAGCCTCTTTGCCTTGGGGGTGAAAGAGCGCCCCATGACTAAGCCCTAATCCCCAATCCCTGATCCCAATTTTCCTTTGTGAACCTCTGGACAAAACAAAATTCATCGGGTATTATTTCTGCAGCGCGGCCCACAGTGTGTGGGTCGTTGTCGTGTCTGGCCAGGGAGCAACGTGGTGAAAAACATCTACCTGATGCTTGCCATCATCGGTTGGGTTGGACCGTATTATTTCCTGGGGCAGTTTGTGGCCGCGCATGGACTGAATTTGTCGCTGTTGGTTGAGCAGTTGCTGGCAAATTCGATCTCGACCTTTTTCGCCGTCGATCTGGTGATCACGGCGATTGTGTTTTGGGTGTGGTCGTATCGCGAAGCACAACGCTTGAATTTCAAACGCTGGTGGCTCGTCGTTGTTGCCACCCTCACGATCGGGCCGTCGTTTGCCCTGCCACTGTTCCTGTATGTCCGCGCCACACGCGCGAATTTTGAATAAAGATATTGGCGTCTGCCGTGACATCTGGTACAATACGTGCGCCCTTATTTCGTGCGAACGCACGACCTAATCCCCATGCTTTTGAGGAGGCTGGATGGCTACCAATGAAATTGATCTGTTGATCAAAGACCTGACCTCGCGCATCAACACCTATCAACCGTCGGTCGAAGCGGTGGATGTCGGCGAAGTGCTGGAAGTCGGCGACGGCATCGCGCGCGTCAACGGCCTGACCAACGTGCAGTCCAACGAACTGGTCGAGTTTCCCAATGGCGTGCTCGGCATTGCGTTCAACCTTGAAGAAGAACGCGTCGGCGTGATCGTGCTGGGCGAGTCGTCCGAGATCGAAGAAGGCCAGTTGGTGCGCCGCACCAACCGCATCGCGTCGATTCCGGTCGGCGATGCGCTGCTGGGCCGCGTGGTCGATCCGCTGGGCCGCCCGCTGGACGGCAAAGGTCCGATCGCCACGACCAAGTTCCGCAACATTGAGCGCATCGCACCGGGCGTCATCGAGCGCGGCAACGTCAATCGTCCCGTGCAGACCGGCATCAAGCCCGTCGACGCGATGATCCCCGTCGGCCGCGGTCAGCGCGAATTGATCATCGGCGACCGCCAGACCGGCAAGACCGCCATCTGTGTCGATGCGATCATCAATCAAAAGGGGCAAGACCTCATTTGTATCTACGTCGCCATCGGCCAGAAACGATCGGCCATTGCGCGCCTCGTCGCCACGCTAGAAAAATTCGGCGCGATGGAATACACCATCATCGTCGTCGCCTCGGCGTCTGATCCGGCTTCATTGCAATACATTGCGCCGTACGCGGGTTGCGCCATCGGCGAAGAAGTCATGGAAAACGGCGTCAACATCGGCGGCAAGTTGATTAAGGACGCGCTCGTCGTGTACGACGACCTGAGCAAGCACGCGTGGGCCTACCGACAAGTCTCGCTGCTCATGCGCCGCCCCCCTGCCCGCGAGGCCTATCCCGGCGATGTGTTCTATCTGCACTCACGCTTGCTGGAACGCGCCGCGCAATTGTCCAAGGAACGCGGCGGCGGATCGCTCACGGCC
>JAGOBP010000606.1 GCA_017999195.1 Thermoflexales bacterium | reverse complement strand
GCAAATTAACGGTAGCAGGCGTGACACTGTCGCCGCTATTCATCACGGTCACGGCCGTCACCGGGCTGATCTCGGTGAGGTATACACCGGTCGTCAGATATTCCACCACGGTGCCTTGCACGCGCACCACATCGCCGACGTTGACAGCCACACCAAAAGTGCCGTCATACACGAAGATACCTTCGGAAGTCGCTGGATCAGCATCGATCTGTGCGTCCTCTTCTTGCAAAAAGAAGCCGCTCAAGCCGGTCGTGCCTTGATAGTCACCGACCACCACGCCTTCGATGGTGACCGCTTGCCCATTGAGCGGGCTTTGCGCGCCAGTGCCCTGAATGTCATGAATGAGCATCGTGCCGGCATCGTCATTGGTGATGGTGCCCAGACCCTGCCCATCGACCAGTGTCACGCCAGTGCCGGTCACGTTGGTCACGTTGACATTGAACGTCTCATTGCTTTCAACGCTAGTATCGCCGTTGATCGTCACATCAAAGGTGGAGCTGGTGTTGCCCGCCACGATCAGCTGGCCGGTCAACGAACGCGCCACATAATCGCCGTTCAGAGTGGTCGCCGTGTTATCCGCCGTCGCGATGTCGAAGGTCACGCCGCCCGCCGGTGCAGGACCGGATAGACTGACGGTAAACGAGGCCTGCGTCGTGCCGCTGTTGCCTTCGGCGAGCGTGACGTCGTTGATGGACAAGGTGAGGCCGCCGCTGCTGCAACTGGCGGTGTGCGCGCCCAACCCGTCGAAGGTATCGACCGCGTAACCATCCCACTGAACAGCCGGATCAAAAACATCGCTGCCGTTGGCATCGCCGATCGAAACGGTGCTCTTGCGGCGCAGTGTGTGATCGAGCGTGCTAGTTAACCCCGCCCCCCACGTTGTGCCTGGATCAAAACCGATCTGACCGATGACATCCAGCAGCGTGGTACCCTGCCGCAACGCAATAGCATCATCACCGTTATGCGACAATGAGCCGCTAGTCTGATCGGCTAAGGTCAACAATGTTGCACCAGAGCTGGTGTTAGCCAGCACAAACACATCGCCATCGGCCACGGTCCCGGTCAAATTGATTGCGGTGGGTGTTGTGCCGCCATTGGCATACACAGCAATGGAGTAGCCGGACAGATTGACGGCCAAACCTGTGCCGTTATAAATCTCGACGGCTTTGTTATTGCTGCTGCCTTCCACATACTCGGAAATGAACAGGCCGCTGCACGCCATAGGCGCAGTGTGCGGCCTGGCCCAGGCCGATTGGACATTGCCAACCAACACGGCCGAAATCAACACCAAGATACAGCCAATCAGTGCTGCTTTACGCCACATCATTTCTCCTCCAGCGAGATTTGTCAACGGCCAGTTGCCGTCGAGTCTTAGATTCGTCTCACGTCACCTACTAACGCGCACGGGGCGGCATCTTGCGATGCGCCCCGTGCGGACAAACCTTGGGTAGTGCGAAAGTGTTACTTTCTCGTCATCGGCAGATACACCCTATAGGTGATGACTTGCGCGTCCGCCGAGGTCAGGCTGTACACAAAGCCATCGCCTCTGATGTACGCGGTGTTGCCCACGGTGCCGGAATAGCCGAAGTTGGCGCGCACGGTGATGCGCAAGGTCGATGTGGTCTGGCTGGCCAACGTCTGCTGCGCCGTCAGCACCGAACCCGTCACCGTCATGCCCGGTGCACTGACCAGGCTGACGTGCGAATCGAGCGTGTCGGTCACGATGAACGGGCCGCTGACCGCGCCGCTGTTGGAGATGGTCAGCGTGTACGTTAGCAGTTCGCCGCCCTTGACCGCCGTCGGAGCGACCACGATCGTCGATCCGCTGAAGTTCAAGCCCAGCGCGAGGATGGCGACATCATTCGGGATGGCGGGATAGTGCATCTGATAGTTGCGGACGCGAATCCGATTGCCCGCGCCATCTTCAGAGATCAAACCTTTGACGGTCACTTGATCGAGCAGGTGGACATCCGCCCAGGTGCCGTTGTAGCCGTCCAAGAAGGCGCGTACCGGGCCGGTCCCGTCATCGACAAAGATCGACTCGCCGTCTTTAAGCGTGACGGTGCCCGTGATCTGCGTCAACCAGCCCTGATTTTCTTCCAGTGCGGCATTGCCCGTGCTGAATGGGTGCGGCAGCGGATCAAGGCTATTGGTCGGCGTAATCACCCGAACCTGCTCCGCCTCAAAGAACTCCACCTCGGTGTCACCCTGATAGATGCCCACCGTGCCCAACACGCGCACGTATGCGCCGCGCGCGTACTGTGTGGCGCTGATGTCGCCGGCAGGTGCGTGGATGGTCATACCGCCTGTTTCATCCTCGATGTACAGCACGTTGAAGAATTCGCCAAAGGCCGCCGTGATCTTGCCCTCGATCCACACCAACTGATCGAGTTTCTCCGGCTGATTGACCGTGGTGTACGAACGCGCATCAGCGATGGTCGTCTTGGCCACCGGCTCGCCCAGCAGCCACATCACGGCTTGCAGATTGAACAGTTCGTTTTGCTTACCGTCGCCAGCCGTGTACGAGAAGATGTTAAACGGATCGTTGGCGTCGCCGTAGAAGTACAGGCGGCCCGCCGAACCGGGAAGGTCGTAAGCCGCCGCGCCGGGCAGCGGAATCGTGCCGTTGTAGGCGAAGAACGGTGACAAAGCATTGATATTGGAGTCGGTATTATGCGTGGCGTTGGCCTCGCCGTAAGTGCCGAAGCCCGCATCCAGGTCGCCCAGCGCCGCAATGAAGCCGTTGGCGCCCAGGTCGGCCTGTGTCAACGCGCCGTAGGTGCGATCGACAAACGAGCAGCCCGACCAGGTTTGGATGTTTTCCACGTTCATGCCCAGGCCGGTCGTCGCCGCGTCGGGGAAGATGTGGAACAG
>JAGOBP010000086.1 GCA_017999195.1 Thermoflexales bacterium | reverse complement strand
GGATTGGGAAATCCATGACGATCGCTGCGTCGGCCTGATTGGCGCGAATGGCGCGGGCAAGTCGTCCATCTTGAAACTGATCGCGGGCGAACTCACGCCTGATGGCGGATCGATCACGCGCGCGAAGGGACTGACCATCGGCTATCTCGCGCAGGAGCCGCAACTCGATCCTGAACGCACTGCGCTCGATGAAGCATTGTCCGCGCACACCGAACTGCACGCCATCGAAGCCGAACTGCACAAACTCGAAATTAAACTCGGCGACCCGGCGGTGTATGGCAACGAGAAAGCGCTGAATCGCACGCTCGATCAACAGCAGCACTTACTGGAGAAATTCGAAGAACTGGGCGGCGCCAGTTACGACAAGCGCGTACGCGATACGCTGCGCGGGCTGGGCCTGGACGAAACCGAATTCGATCTGAAGTGCGCGGTGTTGAGCGGCGGGCAGAAGAAACTGATTGGGTTGGCGAAGCTGCTCATCACGCGGCCTGATCTATTGCTCCTGGATGAACCGGATAATCATCTCGATCTGAAGGGCAAAGCCTTTCTCGAACACACCATCAATGATTATCATGGCGCGGTCGTTATCGTCTCGCACGATCGCTATTTGCTCGATCACGTCGTGGATGAGATCGCGGAGTTGGAAGCGGGCCAAGTGACGGTGTATGGCGGCTCGTACTCGGAATATGCGTACGAGAAGCAGATGCGACTGGCGCGGGCGCAGCAGTTGTACGAGGTGCAACAGCGCGAAATCGGACGCTTGCAAGCCGCGGCCAAGCAGTTGTTGATCTGGGGACGGCAATACGACAACGAAAAATTCATCAAGCGCGGCAAAGCCATTTTGGGCCGCATCGAGAAGATCGACAAACTCGACCGGCCGGTGCTGGAGCCTAAGCGCATGGACTTGCAGATCAACGGCTGGCGCGGCAGCAATAAAGTGCTGGAAATCAAGGCGTTGGCGAAGTCGTTTGCAACGGATACGATCTTCAAACAACTGGATCTGTTGATTCGTCACGGTGAGCGCGTGGGCTTGGTCGGGCCGAACGGCGCGGGCAAGAGCGTCTTGCTCAAGATCGTACTGGGCGAAGTCGAGCCGGATCGCGGCGAGGTGATCGTCGGGCCGAGTGTGGCGATCGGGTATTACGCGCAGCAACACGAAACGCTGGATCGAGCGCAAACGCTCATCGACGTGATCCGCCACGCCAAGTTGTGCAGCGAGGGTGAAGCAGTGGCCTTTCTGCGCAAGTTCCTGTTTACGTATGAACAGACCCGCCAACGCATCGGGGATCTATCGGGCGGCGAGCGCAGCCGCTTGCAACTGGCCTTGCTGATGTTGAGCGGCGCGAATTGTCTATTGCTGGACGAGCCGACTAACAACCTCGACATCGCCTCCGCTGAAGTGTTGGAAAATGCGCTGGCGAACTTCGAAGGCACGGTGCTGTGCGTCTCGCACGATCGGTATTTCCTCGATCGCATCGCCACCCGCATCGTGGAGTTGGACGGCGGCCGTACGACGGACTTCATGGGCAACTATTCCGACTACGCCGAAAAAACGCACCGCCTCGCCTGACCCCAAATCCGGCCTGAGATATGCTATACTCAGGCCGGATTTTTGCTATGGACCTTACGCCCGCGCAACTGCTCAACAATCGCTATCGCATCCTCAAGCTGCTGGGTACCGGCGGCATGGGCGCAGTGTATCACGCCCATGATACGGTGCTCAATCGCGATGTCGCCCTCAAGCAGTTGCAGCCCGATCCGGTTACGGGCGATCGACCGGAACAAATCCAACAGCAATTTCTGCGCGAGGCGCAAAGCCTGGCCGCGCTGCATCACCCCAATCTGCCCCGGGTTACCGACCACTTCACCGCGGATAATCAGCAGTATCTGGTGATGGACTATATCGCCGGTCAGTCGCTGCAAGACGTGTTGCAGGCCGCGCCGCAGGGCCTGGACGAAACCCAGGTGCTGGCCTGGGCCGATCAACTTTTGTCGGCGCTGGAATATATTCATCAGCACCAGTTGATTCATCGCGACATCAAGCCCGCCAACATCCGGCTGACGCCCGCCGGTCACATTTTCCTGGTGGATTTTGGCCTGGTCAAACAGCACGATACGGCCAACCCGCGCACGATTAGCCTGATTCGCGGCATCGGCACGCCGGAATACGCGCCGCCGGAACAATACGACGCCAGCAGCGCCCACACCGACGAGCGGTCCGACATTTACGCGCTGGGCGCGACGCTGTATCACTTGCTGGCCGGGTGCGCGCCCACATCCGTGTCGGTACGTATGTCAGACCCCGAACGCTTCCGGCCGCTCCGCGCCATCAACGCCAACCTGTCCCCGGTCGTCGAGCAAGTCATTCTGCGCGCGATGGAAATCGAGCGCGCCAAACGCTTTGCCAGCGCCACCGATATGCGCCGCGCCTTGCAGTTGGCCAATCGATCATCCGCTGATCAAAACGACCGCACAACGCAGCTGCCCGCACTCGATCGACCCACACGGCCCGCCGGTCGATCAGTCCCGCGTGCCGTCGTGATCGCCGCGAGTTTAAGCGTGTTGGTCGGCCTGGTGATTATCGTACTCGCAACCCGCAGCAGCTCGCCTGCGCCTACCCCAACTACCGCACCGACGCGCGCCGAGATCAAGATCACCCGGCTGGACGGGACGGGCGGGCCTGAAGTGCTGGTGCTTGAAAATAGCGGCGGCACGGCGCAAGATTTGAGCGGCTGGTACGTCGAAAGCACGATCGGGCCGCAGACGTTCAATTTCCCCGCTGGTTACAAGTTAGCGGCTGGCGGCGTTCTGCACATCGAGAGTTACACGGGCGCAAAAAATGATCCGCCCAGCACCCTGCTCTGGTCCACCGATCCGATCTGGCGCAATGCGGGCGATAAGGCGATACTTCGCAACACGGCGGGCGCGGCCATCAGCACGCAATGTTACGGCGACGCCTGTCCGTAAACAAAAAAACCTGACAGGACTTAAAGTCCTGTCAGGTTTCAGGCGCTCATCACCGTTGACTAAAGCCGCACCACTTGCCCCGTGCGCGCCGATTCCAGACAAGCCAGAATCAACGCCACATTGTTACAGCTATCCTCCAACGGAATACGTTGCGGCTTGCCGTCCAACACCGCGCCTTCCATGTCCTCGATTTCACCTTGATACAGATGCCCCGCGTTCACTTCGATCTGCTCGCTGCGATCACCATAATTCAGCGTGATGAAAGCACGATCGGCAGGCTTGAACGGCGATGCCACATACAGCGAACCGCGCGTGCCGACGACCTCCATCCACGTGCGATACGGTGAACGGAAACCACTTTCAAATTGGGCCAGCAAGCCGTTGGCAAATCGCATCTGCCCGATAAACACCTCGTCCACACCAGAAGAACTGGTCGTCTGCCAGCCAAACACCTCGACCGGTTCCGCCTGCGCGATCAGGCGCGTAAAACTAATCGGGTAACAGCCCACATCCCAGATCGAGCCGCCGCCCAGGTCCGGCATCCAGCGGATGTCGTCGGGGCGCGGCGAGAGATCAAACGTAAACGCGCCTTTGATCGCCAGCAAGTCGCCAATCGGCTTATTTTTCAGCAGTTCCAGCACTTTCAGCGTCTGCGGATGATGCTTGTACATGAAGGCTTCTGCAACGACGACGTTGTTCGCGCGGGCGGCCGCCACAATCCGATCGACCTCGGCCACCGACAAAGCCAGCGGCTTTTCACAGAGCACGTGCTTGCCCGCCTCGGCCGCTTTGACCGTCCACTCCGCATGCAAATGATTAGGCAGCGGATTGTAGATCACATTGATCGCGGGATCAGCCAACATCGCCTCATAGGTGCCATAAGCGCGCGGCAGATCGTGCGCCTGCGCGTACGCGTCCGCCTTGGCTTGATCGCGGCTGGCGACGCCCGCCAATTCCGAGCGCTGCGACAGGCGAATCGGCGGGATGACGGCGCCATTGATGCGCGCCGTACTCAGCAAACCCCAGTGTAGTTTGGTCATGAATGCCCCTCGATGATTAGCCGCCTTGTGAGTGGCGGCGAAGATAACTATTTCGCAGTCACCAACTCGCGCGCCTGCCGATCGGCGTTGTAGGACGAGCGGACCAGCGGCCCGCTCTCGACCCAACGGAAGCCTAAGTCCAGGCCAATCTGCTTGAGTTCGGCAAATTCCTCCAAAGTCACATAGCGATCGATTGGATGATGCTGCTTACTGGGCTGCAAATACTGGCCTAGCGTGAGGATGTCCACCTTCAAGTTCGCCAGGTCGCGCATCACCGTGATGACTTCGTCTTTCGTCTCACCCAGCCCCAGCATGATGCCGCTCTTGGTCACTTGCTGCGGATTTAATTTCTTGGCATTACCCAGCGTCGTCATCGCCCAGTCATAATTGTCTTGCGGCTGAATCTGCTTGAACAGGCTGGGCACCGTCTCGACATTGTGATTCAAAATTTCCGGCGCGGCATCCGTCACCATCTTCAACGCATCGATATTACCCTTGAAATCCGGGATCAACACTTCAATCGTGCAACCCGGCTGAACTTCGCGGATGCGTTGAATGACCATCGCGAAGATCGGTGCTCCGCCATCTTTGCGCTCATCGCGATTAACCGACGTGATCACCGCATGCCGCAAATTCATGGCCTTGATGGCCTGCGCCACCCGATTGGGTTCGTCCCAGTCCATCGGCGCGGGGCGGCCCGTCTTGATGTCACAAAAGACGCACGAGCGCGTACACACATCGCCCATCATCAAGAACGTTGCTGTGCCGCGGCCCCAGCATTCGCCGATATTGGGGCACAGCGCTTCCTCACACACAGTGTGCAGCGTCTTCACGCGCATCAACCGCTTCAGCTCATCATAGGTCTGCCCTTGCGGCGCGCGGACCTTCAGCCACTCAGGGCGGCGCTTGGGCTTGTTATCGGCTTGAATCGCTTCGACTGCAATCACGTTATCCAATTTAGCCTCTATTCCATCGCAAATAGTTCAGCAACGGGCACACTGAACCCGGGTAAAGCCTCACCGCCGGTCAGCGTTTCTTCAACTGACAATCGCTGCACATCCGTCACCGACCGATAAACATACACTTGCTTGCGGCGTGGATCAACCACCCAGATCAAGTTCACCCCGATCGCAAAATACTCGTCTAACTTGTCCGTCAAATCACTCCAGCGATCATCAGGCGATAAAATCTCGACAACTAATTCGGGCGCAACGTCCAAATAACTCTTTGATTTGACCTGAGCAAGTCTGCCGCGCGAAACAAAGCCGACATCCGCCGCGCGAATTGTGTCTGGGTTACGCTGGGTATAAATTCCGACTTCGCCGGAAAAAACTTCGCCCAAATCGTTGCTGCGAACAAATCGTTCGATTAGCGATCCAATTCGGTTCTCTATCCGTCCGTGCCAAAACCCTGTCGGCGACATATAAACGATTTCTCCTTTGATCAGTTCACTCGGTCCGATGTCGCCCAGACGCGCCAAGTCCTCGCCGGTGATTGGCGCTTGGGGCTGTGTTTCGATGTGAGGATCAAGCAGTTGTACCGCCATCATGCCACCTCGCTTTCCAAATCAATTCTACGCCATCGCATCTTTTCAGGCAATGCGCTACTCATCATCGTGATAGTGAATGGGCGCGGGCTGCAACAGCAGATCGCGCCGGTCGCCCCAGCGATGCAAGAACCGATAGAAGTTGCGCTTGCTCTTACGTTCACGCTCATCGGGCGGCGTGCCATGCCACAAGCGATGTTCATGTTCCAGCGTACGCGCCTTCACTTCGGGCAGGATGATCAAACGCTGACCCCGATCCAAAAAACGCAAACTGAAATCGAGATCAACATGTCGATAAAACCTAAATTTTTCGTCCAGTAACCCGACCCGATTGAGATCACTGCGCCTAAAGGCCATTAAATAAGCCTCGACGACATCCACATCCGGCCCACTGGACGATTCAAAGTTACGCAGATCACCCGACGTGATACCCCAGCCGCCGCACACTCCAACCTCTGGATCATTCAGCGCCTCGGCCAGCGGTGTGAAGATGTCGCCGTTCACTTCGATATGATTGCCCAGCATGATGATGATGCGGCCGGTGCTGATCATCAGTCCCGCATTGCGACCGGCCCCCTCGCCCACCCAGTGATCGATCCACAGGGCCTTAATGGTATCCGGGTATTCATTCGCCCAACGCTGCACCACTTCGGCCGTGCCGTCGCTGGAACCGTTATCCACCAGCACAATCTCATACGGTCGATTGGGCGCATGCCGCAGAATTGCCGCCACGCCGCGCTCGATCTCATCGGCATTGTCCCACGCCAGCAAATTGATCGAGAATTCCACGCGATCCGGTGCCGTCAACTGCGATCTGATCTCGTGCAGATTCGTGATGACATTCGGTCGCTTCGCCGGTTCGCTCGTGCCGCGATACAGCACCCGGCTTGCCGCGTGGTCATCCAAGACGCGAAAACCCTCATTTTCAAGCACTTTGCGCAGCCCGTCACTCTGCGCATATTCATCGCGGTCGCGCGCCTGTTGATGATCGATCAACTGCGGCACAATCATGTCCGGCAAGTCACGATGCTGATCCAGCCACGCGCGCAAGCCCAAACCCAATACCTCATCAAAGACCAGCGTCAAATATAACTTACTCGCCGCCGCCAGATCAGATTTCAACATGGCCCACATAGCGGCTAAAGCCACGGGCACATTCACGTCATCGGCCAACGCGGCTTCAAACGCGTGGCGATGTTCAGCCTCAGCCTGCTCATCGCGTTCGCCCCCTGCTCGCTCAAGTTCGATCAAGCGTTCGCGCAGTCGGCCAAGCGCGTGTTGCGCACCGCGTAACGCATCGAAGGTGAAGTTTAAGCGCGTACGATAGTGCGCGGTTGCATATAGATAACGCAGGGCCATCGGCTCATAACCACGCGCCATCAGATCGACCAAGCGATAATCATTGCGCGTGGACTTCGCCATCTTCAAGCCATCGACCAGCAAGTGCTGGCCGTGCACCCAATAGTTGACGAAGGCATGACCCGTCGCGCCTTCGCTCTGCGCGATTTCATCCTCGTGATGCGGAAAAACCAGATCGACGCCGCCCGTGTGAATGTCCAGTTGTTCGCCCAGATGCTTAAACGACATCGCACTACACTCGATGTGCCAGCCGGGAAAACCTTCGCCCCACGGGCTGGCCCACTTCATCTCGCGGCCCGGCTCAGCCGCTTTCCATAGGGCAAAGTCCTCAACGGCTTGCTTATCCGTCGCCACTTCGCCACGCACGCCGCCGATCAAGTTAGCCACATCGTTGTGTGATAAGCGCCCATACTGCGGAAAAGCCGACACGTCAAAATAGATCGTGCCGTCGGCCTCGTAGGCTAATCGGTTGGCGATAAGCCGCTGCGTGATGTCGATCATCTCCGGGATGTGTTCGGTCGCGCGTGGGAAGACGTGCGCGGGCAAGATGTTGACTTGAGCTTCATCGTCCAGAAAGGCTTGCGTATAAAACGCCGCAATTTCCAGCGGTTTTTTGCCCTCTTTGCGCGCCGCCGCGATGAGTTTGTCTTCGCCGCGATCCAGCAATTCCTGTCGCATGTGGCCCACATCGGTGATGTTCTTGACGTGCTTCACTTCGTAGCCAAAATGCAGCAGCGTGCGGCGCAGCCAGTCGGCCAGCATAAACGACCGCAGATTGCCGATGTGAATGTAGCGATACACCGTCGGCCCGCAGGTATACATTTTGACGCGCCCCGGCTCGATCGGTTTGAAGATGTCTTTCGTGCGCGTCAGTGTGTTATAGAGACGAAGTTCCATGTTGTGCCCCGAAGGTGTCATTCCGAACCACATGTTTTTCGCGGTGAGGAATCTCGGCCGCAACAGGCACAGATTCCTCGCTTCACTCGGAATGCACTGCAACAAAAACGCGGAGCAGCTGCTCCGCGTTGATTGTAACACCTTTGAATTGGCCTCGCACTACATGTGAATGGCCTGGCCCGCCACCGCTTCCGCCGCTTCCATCATCGCCTCACCCAGTGTCGGATGCGCGTGCACCGAGCGCGCGATCTCGTGCGGCGTCAGTTCATTGTTGCGCGCCAGCACCCACTCCGGCAGCAGTTCGGTCACGTCCGGGCCGATCATATGCACGCCCAGAATCTCGCCGTACTTCGCATCGGCAATGACTTTCACGAAGCCGTGATTCTCGCCCAAGCCCAACGCTTTACCATTGGGCTGGAAATTGAACTTGCCAATCTTAACCTCAAGGCCCTTGTCTTTGGCCTGTTTTTCCGTGATGCCCATCGACGCGATTTGCGGCTGGCAATACGTGCAGCGCGGCATCGCATCGTAATCCAGTTCGTGCGTCTCCACACCTGCGATTGTTTCCGCCGCGACGATGCCCTGCGCTGAACCGACATGCGCCAGCATCAACTTCGCGGTCACATCGCCGATGGCGAAGATGTTGGGCACGTTGGTACGATGATGAGTGTCCACCACGATCGCGCCACGCTCGACTTTAACGCCCACATTTTCAAGGCCAATCCCATCGCTGTTCGGCGCAAACCCGATCGCGACGATGGCCTTCTCGCCCGTGATGGTTTGCCCGCCCGCGACCACTTCCACGCCCGTATCCGTTTTCTTCAGCGACTCGACCCGCGTATTAGTCAGCACTTTCACGCCCAATTTCTTGTAGTGCTTCTCCAACTCGATGCTGACTTCTTCATCTTCGAGCGGCGCGAGGTGGGGCAGCATCTCAATAATAGTCACGTCCGCGCCATAAGAACGGAACACATAGCCAAACTCCAGCCCGATCGGCCCGGCGCCGATGATGATGATCGACTTGGGCACTTGCGTCCATTCCAACGCCTGTCGATACGTGATGATCGACTGACCATCGATTTCCACGCCGGGAATGCCGCGGGCGCGTGCGCCCGTCGCGATGATCGTATGCTTCGACTCGATTACGCCATCGAAGGCGGTGCCGCTAACCGATGGCGCACTCGCCACCGACGTAATCTCGATGTGCGTAGCATCCTTCAATTTGCCTGTGCCCTGATACACATCGATCTTGTTCTTCTTCATCAAGAACTGCACGCCCTTGACCAACCGCCCGGACACATCGCGGCTGCGTTTATGCGCGACCGAATAATCGAGTGATAAATTCTCAAACGCGAAACCGAAGTCCTTGCCGCGCTTCAACAGATTGGCAATCTCGGCATTGCGCAGCAGCGCCTTGCTGGGAATGCAGCCCCAATTCAGGCACACGCCGCCGAGATGTTCCTTCTCCACGATGGCTGTTTTCAAGCCCAATTGCGCGGCGCGAATCGCGGCCACATAGCCGCCCGGCCCGCCGCCGATAACCGTTACGTCATATGTTGTCATGATGTCTCCTGAGATTCACCGCAGAGCACGCGGAGAACGCCGAGTCAATAAAGGTCTTCGCGTGCTCTGCGTCCTTAGCGGTTCTGATTTAAGTCCAATTCTCCAACATCTGCTTGAGGGCCGCCACAAAGTTGTCGGCGCTGTTGCCATCGAGAATGCGATGATCAAAAGTGAGGCCCACATATACCATCGGTTTGATGGCGATCGAATCAACCCCGTCGCGCGTCACCACGGCCACCCGCTTCTGAATCGCGCCCACGCCAAGTATACCGCACTGCGGCTGATTGATCACGGGTGTGGCAAACAATGATCCCGAAGTACCGTGATTGGTGATGGTAAATGTGCCGCCTTGAACGTCATCCGGTTTCAGTTGTTTGCGCCGCGCCCGATCGGCCAACTCATTCACGGCGCGCGCCAAACCCAGTAAATTAAGGCCTTCCGCGTGTTTGATCACGGGCACGATCAAGCCGTCTGCGCCCAATGACACCGCGATGCCGAGATTGATGGCGCGATGCAAAATAATTCCGCCATCACTCCACGACGAGTTGACCAACGGAAAACGCTTCAAGGCCGCGATCGTCGCCGCCGCAAAATACGGCGTGTACGTCAGGTTCACGCCGTCACGCTCGAAGGCGGCTTTATTCGCGGTGCGATGTGCCACCACTTTCGAGAGATCAACTTCAAAGACCGTGGTCACATGCGGACTGGTGCGCTTCGATGCGACCATGTGTTCGGCAATGGCTTTGCGAATGCCGGTCAACGGCACGACTTCATCCGCCGGGCCGGCCGTTGGGCTGGCAGGAACTATCGGGGCAGCACTGGCCGCAGGCTGTGGCTTACCGTAAATTTCTTCGCTAGGTCTAAAGAGTTCGCCTAAGCCCGGTTGCTCCCACGGTTCGAGTTTCTCTTCCCTCACCCCCGCACTTTGGGAGTTCATATGATCAATATACGCCAGAATATCCTTCTTGGTCACGCGGCCGCCATCACCCGTGCCGCTGATCTGTGCCACATCGACGTGATGCTCCGCCGCGATGCGGGCCACCACCGGCGAAATCCGCGCGCTCGACCCGTTACGTTTCGCTCCGTTAGATGCAGGTGCGGCCTCAGGGGTTATGCTTTCCGGTTCGCTCAAGGTTTCGTTGGACGCGCCAATCAACGCGATGGGCGTGCCCGCCTTCACCACGTCGCCCTCATTGAAGTACAACTTCAACAGTGTGCCTTC
>JAGOBP010000604.1 GCA_017999195.1 Thermoflexales bacterium | reverse complement strand
AACACGCTGTGCTCGGCCGGGCTGCCGAAGAAATTGGGCATCAGCATTGCCAGCACATGCCGCGGCGGATACGCCCAGCTCAGCACCTGCTCAAACGTGGCCGACCCTTCGCGGAAATTCTGCGGCAAAATCTCCGCCAGCGGCAGAATCTGAATCGACGCGAGGCCGACGCCCAGCAACACCATGACAGTCAAGGCGACAACTGGACGACGGATAGCAACGAACCACTGACGAAGCGACGCGAATCGAGAATGGCGCGAGTCCGTTTCTTGTCCACTTGTCCGTTTCCGGTCCGTTGTCAGCCGCCACAGCGCAAACAGCCCCATCACCAGCAGCGTGTAATACGTAATCTCGATGTGGCCCGCCATGATCTGACACGCCAGCGCCACCGCCCCCATCAGCACCCACGGCAACGTCGTCGGCCGCCCAAAGAGCGAACGTTGTTGGATGATCAGTTCAATCAGTGCCAGCAATAACGGCAGCCACGCCGCCGCCGCGATGATCATCGTGAACACCACGCTGACGATGTAGAAGCCGCTCAGCTGATATACAATCGCCGCGAAGGCACTGCCCAAGCGGCCAATGCCCAGCACGCGGCAGAACACATACATAAACGCGCCCGCCAAAAACAACTGCGAGACCGTGAACCAACCATAAGCATTGGCTAAAGGCAAAACGTAGAAGATAACGGAGAAGGGATAATACGCAGAGTGCTGGCCATTCGCCAGAAACGGCGCGCCTGCAAACAAGTTCGGATTCCACAGCGGCACATCGCGCTGTTGAATCGACTCAACGATGAATTTCTTCCACACGTAGTTTTCAAGGACGAGGTCGCTGAGCAGTTGATTCTGCGGCACCTGCGCATTGAACTGCTCCGCTGCCGACTGCCACGGCTGAAACTGAAACAAATTGTCCGCCGGTAACAGCGTTTGTCCGCCCACCGTCACCGACCAGAACAGCATCAGCGGCAGGACAAACAGCAAGGCCAGAATCAACAGGTCAGCGCGGCGAGAGCGTAACATCGATTGGAAGTTGGAGGTTGGAAATTAGAGATTGGAGAAACGCATTGACCGTCATGCTTACGCAGTACGAATTACGCATTATGAATTGATCATTGATCATTGTTAATTGATCATTTTACTTTCCGATGTCGCCAACCCACCTGCCACGTTCGCCAAGCCGCTTCCAGTTTCACCGGAATACTCATCTTACTTTGGCCGATGCGGCGATCTTCAAAGTAGATGGGAAACTCAATCACGCGCAGGCCCAGCCGCTGGCTCAAGAACGCCATCTCCACTTGAAACACGTAACCATTCGACTTCACACGGTCCAGTTGAATGCGCTCCAACGCGTGGCGCGTCCAGCATTTGAAACCTGCCGTCGCATCATGCACCTTCAGGCCCAGAATCAACCGCGCATACACATTAGCCCACGCCGATAGCAGTACCCGGCCCGTCTCCCACTTCTCATCGTGCCCGCCGCCGCTCACATAGCGCGACCCGACTACCACGTCGCACGTTTCAGACTTCACCAGCATCTCCGGCAAATACTGCGGCGAATGCGAAAAATCCGCGTCCATCTGGAAGATACGATCGTAACCGCGCTCGATGGCCCAACGGAAGCCGTCTACGTAGGCACGGCCCAGGCCGCGCAAGCCGGTCCGATGAAGCACGTGCATCCGATCGGATTCCGCCACCAGCCGATCGGCGATCTGCCCCGTCCCGTCCGGCGAGGCATCATCGACAATCAAGATGTCCAGCGGCACACTCAAGGCGAGAATGGCCGCCGAGAAGTTGGCAATATTATCGGCTTCATTGTACGTCGGTACGACGACGAGCGTTTTCATTGAGCACCCCGACGCGAGATTATACCATCCTCATCCCCGCCCAAAATAAAAGAGCCCTTCGCGATGCGAAGAGCTCTCACAGTCCGGCTCCAACCCCTACAACAACTGCGCCGATTGCAAACCCGCCGCCTTCAACACATCTTTGTCGGCATACGGGCCGTTTTGCTCCGTCAGCAGGCCCACCGAGAATTTCAAGGCCGGCGGCGGCTCGCTGCTTGGCGCGCGCTCCTTGGCCGGATAAAAATAATGCACGGCCTGCCGGATGCGCGTCGCCAGCCGCTCGCGCAGTTCTGTGCCGTGCGCCGCCTCGCTGATGATGACAAAATGCGTGTCGCTCAGCTGGCCCACAAACGATGCTTCGCTGTCGACCTGGCCCTCAGCAGCCGTATTATTCATCATCAACGCCAGCGCCCGCAGCGCATCGTCGCGGGCCACAAAGCCATAGCGATCAGCAAACGCGTCCAGCCCCCCTATCTTGATGGTCAGCAGCGCCCAATTGTGCTGCAACAACAACACGCGCAGCCGCTCTTCCACCAGGTCGTCATAGGGCAAGCCGGTCACAGGATGCACCAGCGTCTGATACTTCGAGCGGCGCAAAATGTTGCGCACGCGCAGCCGCAGATCTTGAATGTCAAACGGCTTGGTAATGTAATCGACCGCGCCTAGTTCCAGCCCCGATAGACGATCGCTGCGTTCGCGCTTCTCGGTCAGGAAAATCACTGGCACATTCTGGGTGCGGCGATGGGCGCGCAGCCGCTTGCACACCTCATAGCCGTCCATATCCGGCAGACGAATGTCCAACAGGATCAGATCGGGCAATTGGTCCTGCTGGGCCTGCCGCACCGCATCCTGCCCCCAGGCCACCGACACCACATCGTAGCCTTGAGCTTCAAAATACGCCGTCAACATCTCGGCGGTATCACGATCATCTTCTACGACCATCATCTGTAGACGATCGGTCATAAGGTCTCTCCACCACAAATATCGAACATGGCCCAGCGCGTGCGGATAATCAGCCTACAAACGCAAAACCCGCCAAGCGGGTTTT
>JAGOBP010000603.1 GCA_017999195.1 Thermoflexales bacterium | reverse complement strand
TTAATCTGATCGGCGGCCTGATATTGCTGGGTCTGGAGATTGTTGGCCGACAGTTTGTATTTCCCGGTCGACGTCTTCAGCGTCAATTCATAAAGGGTGACTTGATTGCCGCGATGGGTGGTGTAACGGGTTTCGATGGTGACCGCCTGAATCGCTTCGAGTTTGAAACTCAACTGGCTGGTCCCGATCAGCCGATATTCGTTCAGAATGCATTCGCCTGTGCCGTCGTCATGACGTTGGCAGTTAAACACCGTCGATTGCGGCCCGATAACCATGAAGCCGCTGATCACCAGCATAAAAACTGCGATCAGAAAGCGGCCCGCATGGGGGCCAGATTGAACCACCAGGCGCGTGGGCGTTTTCTCAAGAATGGTCATGTTGGCTGAAACTCAGTACACAAACGGGATAAACCGCCACGACCGTTGGGCGTAGGCGGTCCAATCGGAACCGAACGCTTGCCGCAGCATAGCCTCTTCCGTGCCGATACGCCACATCAATACGAGCAATAGTCCCACGGCCAGCAGCGTCGCCAACAATGAATTGAAGGTCAAAGCCACGCCTAGATTGAAAGCGAAGATGCCCACATAGCGCGGATGACGCACATAGCGATACGGCCCGCTGGTGATGAGTTGATGATCGGTTTGCAGGGTCACGTTGATGCTGAATTGGCGGCCCAACTCGGCTTCGGCCCACTGCATCAAGCCGAAGCCCAAGGCGAACACGATCAGCCCCAGATAACTGATCGCGTCGCTGGCGTTCAACGTCAAGAAATTGTGCCGATCGCTGGCGGGTGCGCCGATGACGATGGCGAGCGGCAGGATTTGCAGCAAGAGCAGGGCGAGGCGCTGCTCGGGCGCGGCTTGCTGATCGACGCGCGCGTTGTCGCCCATGGCCGGAAATTTGATGATGGTCACGAGTTGCAAGATAGCGACGCCGATCACGTACATCAAGCGCGCGGGCTGACTGAAGAATCCGCCGAGGTCGGCCACGCCCCAACCGATGAGGGGCAGCCCGGCGAAGATGACTAAGCCAATGATGAATTTGACGGTCGTAGAGGGTGTCTTTGACATGTTGCTATATCCTATATCTTCAAGTCGGCGATGGCCCACAGCCCCAGACTTTTGGTCAAGCGCTGCCCGCTGTCGGCGCTCTCGGTAATGAGTTTGAGCGGCGGCGGAAAATGGTACGGCGGGCGCTGAAGATTAATCGGCTGCCAGTAGCCTGTGACGATGTTGCGATTGTGCCTCACATTGGGAAACGTCGTCGTGATGAGATACGTCGATCGACTTCTGATCAGATTGCGCAGCGCATCCAGCACCGCGCGTTCCGAGAAATGCACCAGGCAATCGCGACACAGAATGACGTCGGCCTGCGGCAAGTCGCTGCGACAAATGTCCAGTCGCACGAAGCGCCGTTGAGGTGAGGCGTAGCGCCGCTGATTCACATCGATCAATTCTTGAACGATGTCCGCTCCGATGTAGTGCTCCACGCCTAATTCGACATGTTGCAGCCAGTTGAAGTCGCCGCAGGGCAGATCGAGCAGCGTCTTCGCGTTGAGTTCGCTGAGCCAGGCGGGCAGGGCGGCGCGCACGGCCACGGTGTTGCGTTCGGTCGAGCCGGAACCGGAGCGGCTGGCGGGATCGTGCCAGACATGCCGCCGATAAATGTCGGTGAAGATGCGTTCCATCGACATGAAGCGAAACCGGAGGGCGTGCCGGTCGGCATAGAGGCGGCGTAAGTGGCGTTCAAGGGTGAGCATGTGGGTTGAACTATTGGGCTTGGGCTGGCGCACATTCTAACGCGGAATGGAGGCGGGAGCAATCACGCGGTCGACACACCGGCAGGCCTACATAGGGTTAGTTAGTTCTTGTCTGAAAACCATTTCAAACCAGCGACAAGCATCCCGCCTGGCGCGCCCCCGCTTCGCGGACAGGGCGTGAGCGAAGGAGCGGATCGGCCCACAATTTCTGACCCCGCCGCATCCTTCGACTGCGCAGCGAAAAAGCCCGCTGTTCCACTCAGGATGCTTGCCTGCACCACTTTAGGGGCTTTTTGTCGGACAAGAACTCTTTGCAACCTCAGGCCAGATAACCGGCACGGCGCGCGCGTTCCAGAAAGACCTTGAAACGCGGCTGATCGATGTGGCTCTCAAAAGTTTGGCGCTCCAGATGATACACGTCGGACTTGATGCGGCCATATTCGGGATAGACTTCGTCGACGACGCCGACTGGTTCAAAGCCGACGACTTTGATAAACGACAACGCGGCCGTATTCACGAATGGATATTGCAGGACGGTCGTAAACAGTGCCTCATGCGTTTGCAGAATTTGCCACGTGATCGAGAACGCCAGATATTTGGCGTACACCCGATAGGTTGCGTCCGGCAGCATGCCCAGTTGTTCAAAGAACGCCAGGCGCCGCGCATCGAAGCGCTGGCGAAATGCGGCCTCCCACTGCACTTGCTCGGCCCGCTTCAACAGTTCGCTGTGCAGCAGCGTGTCATGCCTCATCACGATGGCGAAGCCCACCACTTGTCGGGGTCCATCGCTTTCCGCGACCAGCACGACATCATGTTGAATGAACTGTTGATATTCATGCAACGACGTGCCCAGCAAAAAGCCGCCCAGGCGTTGTGACGCGGCGGCTTCCAATCTCAGTCGCAGACGGTCTTTGATGTCGAGCAGGGCGGCCGCATCGGCCAGCACCGCCGGTCGGATGGCGATTGGCATGCGCGCTTAGTCTTCCCAGTGCAGAAACAGGCGGGGTGCGGGGTTCCGATCGTGCTTGTAAACCACCGTCGGGCCGTGCAGTTGATTCAGGCTCGCGTGCGGCAGCGATCGGGCCGTGGGGGGTTTCTCGGCAAACGGTCAGGGCGGGACGGTGGCTTTGGTCGGC
>JAGOBP010000602.1 GCA_017999195.1 Thermoflexales bacterium | reverse complement strand
GTGAGTGTGTGGTCATTTCATTGTGGGATGACTTGACCACCCGCGCCCGCTGGCGCGCAGCGGGCGTCACGATCTTTGTCAGCAAGTGCGACGGTATCGATGTGCTGTTGGGCGCAATTCGCCAGGCCGCGCATCGCGCTAAGAACCAGAACTTATCACACTTTAATTCGGACATCAGGAGGCCCATCATCGCGTGAACTATTGATCCCGGTTGTCTTGTATCGTGATGAAACATCGACTGTTCAATTGCACTGTTATCTACAGAAAAAAGGGGAAGGAACATGCGTCATCTAAGGCTCACCATTTTGGTGATCGCGGCACTGGTTTGCCTGCCAGTCTTGTCCGTGTTCGCCGCACCGGCCGCCCCGTCAGGTCCGGTTGATCTATCGAGCTGGTGGCTGGCGAAAGTGAAAGTCGTCAGCGCCGGCACGACCGTAAACACGCCGCAAGGCTCGTTGACCACCGATTACGTTGTTGAAGCGTTTGCGCTGGCTCGCACGGGCCGCGCCAGTGTGGTGCGCGGGGCATTCCGAATGACCCTGAGTGTCTTCACGCCGCGTGTTGATCTGCCCGGCCAAGTAGCGGGTCGGTCGTACGTGACAGGCGCGTGGACGGTCACCAACCTCATGGCGCCGCCCGCCGACTTGTTGGTACGCCACAATCAGTATGTGGTCAAAGGCTCGCTGAATGCGGAACTTGCGTTTAACCCGCTCTCACAAGCGCAGTTGTTGCCCGGCATGTTGCAAGGGGCCAAATGGCAGTCTGATCTCGCGGCCTTGAACGACGCTGCGCGCTCTACAAAGTTGGCGGCCCCATCCGCTCAATTATATTTGCAAGTTAATCAGCGCGCGGGCATAATCGATCGCGCCATGGGTACGTCAGGGGGGAAGTAATGAACAGTCTACGCGCAACGCTTAGTCGTCGCTCACTTTTTGTGGCGATTGTCTTGTTTACACTCGTAACGCTGAGTATCACCAGCCTAGCCCTGGCCAATATCCCCACGCAAGGCGTGCCGGGTGGCCGCATTCTGCCCAAAGGCTCCGCGCCAAATCCGGGCACTCAAGAACAAGAGCTGGCCAACATCACTGTGCCCGCTCCGTATAACGTCTTTGAATTTGTGGTGACCTGCGCTGGTTGTCACGGCGGCACCGGCGACCTGAACATCGGCCACTTTGGCAACTGGGCTGGTGGCGCCATGGCCAGCGCCGCCCGCGATCCCATCTTCCGCGCCAATCAGCAAATCGTCGATATGACGGTGGCTTCATTGACGGGTAAAGATGGCGCGGGCAATGTGTGCATTCGTTGCCACAGCCCCAATGCCTGGTATTCCGGCCGCACCGACCCGCACTTTGCGGGCAAGAGCGATGCCAGCAATCTGGAGCACAGCATCCTGCTGTCCACGGACGACGAAGGCATTCTGTGCGAGTTCTGCCACCGCTCGATCGGCAATGTGACGATGCAGCGGGCCGACCTTAACCCCAACGATCCGGCCTGGAAGGAAATGGCCGACGTTGATGACTGGCCGCACACGGGACATACCTACCCGGCCGGCCCCGGCGCGGGTTATCCCTACGGCGACAACACCATGCAGATCGCCGACGGTCTACCCTATACGGGCAAGTATCCCGGCTACATTTCTGAGATTCACGCCGACCTGCCCGTGACGGGCACCAATTACACCGGCCAGACCTATGCCATCTATCCGCCCGGCTACAACGGTCCCAAGAATCCGGTGCCGGCTGGCGAGCCGCAGTTCGATCCCTTGGGCCGCGAATACGCCTATGCGCCCGATGGCTCTCTGCCCACCCACTTGGAAGTCCCCGTTGGTCCGCCGATCGATGCGGGGACCGGCTGGCCCGATTATCAAGCGCAATCTGTCTCGCTGGAACACCCGACCAACGGCAAGGTGCGTGACGCCGAAGGCGAAGGCGCGTTCGTTACGACGCCTGAGTTCTGCGGCACTTGCCACGACCTGACTGTTCCAATCCTGAACCACGGCATGCCCGAGCAGCGCACCTACACCGAATGGAAGAACAGCTCCTTCGGGCAGGACGGCTCACCCACCTATACCCGCTGCCAGGACTGCCACATGCCGGTGCAGAAGGCCGAGTATGCCGATGATGCGCCCGCTACGGTCAACGCCGATCCGTTCTTTGCAGGTTGGTGGCCGTATGCCAAAGACCGCAACGTCAACGGCGGCATCTCCATGCACAAGTTTGACGGCGCCAACATCGATCTGCCCCAGATCATGCAGCTGCTCTACCCGCAGCCCGATCTGGAACTGATCGGCGTACCCACCGGCAACGACAATCGCGTCTTCGGCGGTATGTTATCCACCCGCGATCCCATGTACACCAAGGCCCAACGCAACAATGAAATCGACCTGCACGAAGAAGCCTTGACGGCGCAGATCGTCAGTGGCCCCACGTACAACGCCGGTCTGGGCAAGTGGGAAGTCAAGGTCAAGATCACCAACACCAGTGGTCACCGCATCCCCACCGGCTATCCTGATGGTCGACGCTTCTTCGTAACCATGAATGTCAAGAACAACCTCGGCGCGACCGTCTATCAATCGGGCTTCTACGACGACGCCACGGCTGAGTTGTTTACCGACTATCAAATGCTGGGCTTCAATCGCGCGTTGAGCAACGTCATCGACAGCGCCACCAACGCCGTCATGGTTTACGAGCGCGTTACCGCCACGTGTGTGGGCACCGCGCCCGCTTACACCTCCTGCGCGCCGTCGCCCAGCCTGTTGAACAATGTGATCGTGTTCGACAACCGCATCCCGCCGCTGGGCTACAACTACGCCGCAGCCGCGCCGATTGGCGGCAAGTACATCAACTACACGCCGGGCACGTTTGTGCCGTATGAAGAGTCGGCGCGCTTCAGCGACAACA
>JAGOBP010000601.1 GCA_017999195.1 Thermoflexales bacterium | reverse complement strand
GCCACTCTTCCATCTGGCGCACATAGCCATGCTTGACGGGATTGTGATGGATGTAATTGAAGCGCGTCCAGTAATCGGCTTCGGTGCGGATGCAAGTGTCCCAATAGTTGTGCCACATCTGCCGCCCGCGTGCGCCGTCACGCCCGTTCAGTTCAAACGCTGTGCGCCCGTGCAGGCGGCCAAAGAAACGCGTTAAGTCGTTGCCGACGTGGCTCTTGATCAGAACATGATAGTGGTTGTCCTCAATCACCCACGCCGCCTGATTCGCATGGAATTCGCCGATCAAGAACTTCAAATGATCGCGCACGAAGTCTTTATGACCATCAGGCTGCAACAGGCGTCGCTTCTGGTAAATCGACGCGGTGACGAAATACCACGTATCGTCGAGAAAAACGTGTGGTGGATGATGATCGGACATGATCCGGCTACGCCTAGCGGCCCGCCGCCGCAACGCGGCGGAAACGGGCAAGCCTCAACTCCGTTTTGCACTGGACTAGAGGCTTTAGCCGGGTTACTGATCCGTCACGCACTCCGGCTGAAGCCTCCAATCCAGAAGTATCCTTCAGCCCTCATCCTTTTCCAGCAGCGCTTGCATTTCAGCAATCAACTCCACGACACGCGCCTCATGCTCCGCCACGCGCTCCATAATTTCTTCGGGCGGTTGATGCTCGATCGCTTCCTGTTCGACCAGACCCAACCCAGCCAAAGTTAGGTTCGTGCCTTTGGCTTTGATCGTTTCCGCAGAAACGAGCCATGAACGGCCCGACTCTTCGGCACGGGTCGGCCACTTCGCCAGTAGATCGGGAAAGTCATTGCGATACTGCGGGCCAAACTTGCGTTGACCCGTCAAGGATGAACCGTCGCCTTCGACCTTGTAAAACCACGTGGTTTCGGTCGGCCGGCCTGTCCGCGCAATGATCAGGAACGCGGTTGGAATTGCGGTGTAGGGCTGGAACATGCCAATCGGCAGTGAGACCACCGCTTGCAGTTCAAACTCATCCAGCAGTTTGCGCTTGATTTCGGCATGCGCGCCCGTATCGCCAAACAGCGCGCCATTCGGCAGCACGATGCCGCAGCGTCCGCCCGCCCGCAGCGAGCGCAGGCACAGCGCCAGAAACAACAGATACTTGGTGCCGGTGTCCACGCGCAGCGAGCGTTTGACCGAGTTGCGATCGACCTCGCCCGAAAACGGCGGATTGGTGAGGATCACGTCGAACGGTGTTTCGTCCCAGCGGTCTTCGCTGCCCGCGATCGAATCGCGCCGGATGATGGGCGATTGATCGAAACCGTGCAGCACCGCATTCATGCCCGCCATGCGGATGATGTCCTGATCGCTTTCAAATAGATGAATCGTGCCGCTGTCCAAAAACTGACGCTGCTTGGGCTTGAGTTTGTCACCGAGGCCGCGGCGCACGATCGGCCCGCCGTTGCGCTGCGTCTCGCGAATAAATTCGGGGCTGGAATTGGCAGTGCGGATGTGCTCGAAAGCGGCGATACCAAACCCTGCCGTGCCCGCCGCCGGATCGACCACCGTCTCGCCGATTTTGGGATCGACCATCGCCGTGATGACGCGGATCAAATGGCGCGGCGTGCGGAACTGCGCGGCGCGTTTCTGCGAACCCAGATCGTCGACGAGGATTTCAAACAGGTCGCCCTTCACGTCGGCGTCTTCGGCCATGAACGAGACCGGGCTGATCAGATCGACCATGCGGCGCAGCGACGCGCCATCGGGGATGACGAGCGCCGCGCCGACAAAGATTTGCCGCGCACCCTGCGACAATTGCGGATGCTCGGCCAGCCTCGGCAGCAGATCGCGCACGGTGCGCAGCATGCGATCGTTATCGGGATCGGTACTGAAGCGGCTCCAGCGGAGCGCGCCATACTCGATCGGTTCGCCGTTGACCTCGATGGTTTCAAACAACGATCGATGTGCGCGGCTCAGATCGCGCGCGTCCTGCTCGCTTTGCGCATCCCATTCTTCTAGCATCTTCAGAAAGATCAGATACGAAATCTGCGTGACGTAGGTGATGGGGTTGGTGACATTGGCCGCCCACGCCACTTTGCACAGCCGCTTGAGCAAGCCCGATAGTTCGGAAGTATCCATGATTCCCTTTGCATTAGGAGTCGAGGCTTCAGCCGGAGTTGTCTCAGGCAATGACACCGGCTGCGCCTAGCGGCCCGCCGCTGCGTTGTAGCGGAAACGGGCAAGCCTCGAGTCCGGATCGATCAAGTGATAAACACCTGTGCGTTCAATTCATCGACGATGGCGCGCAGGCCGTCCGCGCCAAACAACTGCTCCAGCTTGCGCCGTCCGCCGACCGTCCTGAAGGTAGTATCCTGATTGAAGACGCCCATGTTGATCTGTTCGCCCGCCAGATAACGATTACGCAGCAGGCGCAGCATCTTCGCCTGATCGGGATTGAGGCTGCGCGCCGCCACCCATGCTTGAAAATTCTGCTCGATGCGCTCTTCGCGCGTGGGGAAACGATACAGCCCCAACGCGGCGCGGATGAAATCGCTCAATGCTCCGATCGGTTGAGCGTGCGCCTCGCGGAGCGTCTTTTCATTGAACCAGAACTCCGGTGAATTGAGCCGCGCGGCCAGTCGCTCCAACTCAGCCTCGCTCACCATGCCGCCTTCGGCAATGGCCTTGATGGCAAGGTCAGCGTCTTTCATGCGCTGAATCACCGTCTGCCATTCATCCAGATATTTCTTGCGATCGATCACCAGCCCTTCCGGCCCGACGATCAACATCTTACGATGCAGGAACTCATCTTCCAATGCCCCGAGCGGGATCACTTTGAAACCCGATTGGGGTTCGCGGCCCTTGCGTTCGCCGCCTTCCACGATGGTGAAGTCATCATCTTGCGGTTTGACCTGACGCGGCTGACCCGTCAAGCGCG
>JAGOBP010000600.1 GCA_017999195.1 Thermoflexales bacterium | reverse complement strand
TGCCGCGCGTCCCAAGCTATCCTATAATGCGTGTGTCCGGGCGGCCCAGCATGACCAACAGCCAAAAACCATCCATCCTGATCGTCGACGATGATGAAGACACGCGCGCCATGCTGCAAACGGTGCTCTCGCGCGATGAATATGACGTAACCACCGCGGGCAGCGCCGAAGACGCCCTGCGTAAATTGTCGGTGTTGTCGTATGAGTCGGTGGTGACCGATCTGCGCTTGCCGGGTATGGATGGCGTGCAGCTGCTGCGCGAGATTCAACGCCGCTGGCCAGACACGGTCTCGATCGTGCTGACGGCCTACCCCACGCTGGATACGGCCGTGGCGGCGCTGCGCGCGGGCGCGCACGATTATCTGAGCAAGCCCTGCCCCTCGACCGAGATTCGCCGCTCGGTGGAAGACGGTCTGGCCAAACGGCGCGGGCTGATCAAGCGGTATGAATTGATGCGCGCGCTGGAACAGCAGTTGATGGATGGCCTGTCGGCGCTGCGCGAAGAACAAGCGGGCCGCGCCCGCCGACTGGCGCCCGAGGTCGATCCGGCGGCCGATGCCGCCAATATCGTGCGCGTGGGGCCGTTCCTGATCGATCGTGAGCGGCACGTGGCGTTGCTAGGCGATACCCAGCTCAACCTGACGCCGGTCGAGTTTGAAATTCTGGCGACTTTAGCAGAGCGCGCGCCGGCCGTACTTAGCCCGCTGGAACTGATGCGGCGCGCACTGGAATACGAAGTCAGCGAAGCCGAAGCCGGGGACATGGCCCGCTGGCACATTCATCATCTGCGCCGCAAGTTAGAAGCCGACGGCGTCGCGTCCCGCCTCATCCAGACCGTGCGCGGTTTGGGCTATCGAATCGATATTTAACAGGCAAACTTATGCGTCGACTAACAACGAGCCTATTACTGGTGCTGATCTGTAGTTGGTTGGCCTGGCCCGCGCAAGCCGCGCCGTTGCAGGCCGGGCCTAATCCCGTGTTGACAATTACGGCCAGTCCGTTTCCGCTGGTGGTCAATCAATTGGCGCGGATTAGCATCGTGGGCACAAATGCTGGTGCAACTGCGCTGGACAACGTCACCATCACTAGCGGCATGCCCAACAATATCGCGATCGAGGCGGTCAGTGCGTCGCAGGGCAATGTGTCGGTATATAACTCTGCCCTCACCGTGCATGCCGGACATTTAGATCCCGGCCAAAGCGTGACGGTGTATGTGGACGTGACGGTGGTGAGCGAGTATCCCAGCGACACCCCCTTCAACGTCTGCGCGGGCTTGACGTACACGAACGGCGTGGCGCGATTATCCTGCCTGCCGAATCAATCGGCCGTGCCGCCCGGCAGCCGCCCGAGAGGTGATCTGGCCCCCAACGGTCAGCGCCCCATCAATGATCCCAATCGACCGCCGGTCACGCTGCCCGTATCCGGCGCGCCGCTCGAACCCGCCAGCCTCGCGCTGATCGTGAGCGGGCTGACGCTCATCGCGCTGAGTCGCCGCAAGCGGTAACGGACACGCCAGATAACAGAACGGAGAGTCATTGGCTCTCCGTTTTTACTTACTGACGTTACGCACTTTGCTCGTCGTTGCGAGTTACCCATGGTCGGGTGCATCCGCACTGGCAAAAACTTGCCAACGTGGGTGCTCAAGCCGCCGTCCTCGGCGGCGTATCTGCGGCCAAAGCCGCGCCGCGGACGCGGGCTGGGAGCGGAGAAGATATATGGTAGAGAATACGACACGCTTGTGCTTTATCAGTATAGTGTCGCTGTTGCTTGTGTCCGCCTGTCTATCAAGTCCGGCGGGGATCCCGAAGCTGGATCTTCCAGGCGTTTCACTGCTAGAAGAGCCGTCTCGCGGGCACATTAGCGAGGCGGCTTGGTCAGCGGATTCCCAGTCACTGCTTGTAATTAATTGGGACGAAGGTCGTGACCATGGTCCTTATGGCAGTGTGTATCTGCTTGATGTCAAAGACAACAAAACGACTCCGTTGCTTGAATCGACCAAATTGTTTAATGTGAGGAATCCTCACCTTTCGGCGGATGGAGTAACTGCTCTATTTCATGTTGAAACGTCACCCTTTGGATATGGCATCCACGCATTGAACCTGCAAACAAGCGAAGTTAACGTCATCTTTGACAGCTCTTTAGCAGCGTGGTCAAAATCAGAAGACGCAGTAGCGCTACTCGATGCTTCAGAGTGCCCTACCACAGAATCGTCACGCAGGGTCATCTGTGTCGTCGATACTGTTACAGGCCAGCAAAAGATCATCTACTCGTCAAATCAAAGGGTGCCTTACGGTGGCATGGATTGGTCACCCGATAATAGTCGGTTAGTAATCTCACTGGATGAATCATATTCAAATCCTACTGATCCCTATCGACACAGGCTTTATTTATATGATCTTCACTCTGGTGACTTGTCACCCCTCACCTCGGCGCAAATAGATGCGACTGATCCCGCGTGGTCGCCGGATGGCAAGTATATTGCTTACAGTCAGTTCGAGAACAAATCGATTGGTGACCAATTAATGGTGATACGGGCTGACGGCTCATGTAAAGTTCCATTGATTCCCGCTGCCGGCTTTGTGAATTCTCCCGTCTGGTCACCGGATGGCAACTGGTTATCGGTTGTTTTTGATTTTCGTCTCTACAAGGTTGATTTGAACAACGAGGCAATTAAGCGCACACTTGCCAGCTGTTCATAATCTGAGGACAAAACTAGTGAATCATCGAACATTGGCTGGCACACAGCACATGAGTATTGCGAAGGCAAATTTGAGTTTATCGCCTTCCAGGGTATTGTCCCTCAGTTTCCTTGATGGGTTTCCTCCAGCAAGGCGAACAATGGCGTGAGTTCGGGCAATTGATCAATGAATTGAACTGGGACGCGATATGACAGCAGTTCTGCGGTCGTCCAAACA
>JAGOBP010000085.1 GCA_017999195.1 Thermoflexales bacterium | reverse complement strand
CAAGTTGCTGGCTGACCTGACTCCACGTCACAGGTTGAGTGGCATTGGGCGAGTTAGCCGCAAAGACCGCCACCGCCTTACCGTAACCGGCAAAGGCAATCGCCGGATCAGTGACCAGAATTGAAGGGTTATCGACGACGGGGGTTTGCGCGCCCCAGCTGGCCCCGTCAAAGTAGACCGAGTACAGCGCGCCCTGATTCTGTTGTGGGTGGTTGCTCGTATCGTGGACCCACGCACCCAGGACATGCCCATAACCATCCGTCGCCAGGGCGGGCGCGGGCAACGTCGAGGGCGGCGGGGTCATCGCCTGCGAACGCAAAGACATCAGATTGCAATCGCCCAATTCCAGAAGATTAAATGGCCCAAAAGAGGCTTCCCACCACAGCATTTCGGCCCACACGCGGCCTTGCATCCTGAAGCAGACGAATGGTCCTTCGATCGTCGGTTCCGGCGGGGCAATGTGGATGGGCATCGCCAGCGTCAAACTCGGAATGGCATCCACACCGGCAGAAGCGACACCCGCCAGCACATCCACCCACAGGCTGATGGTGCCGTTGATGGTGGCACTGGGCGTCAGCACAATCTCGGGCGTAAAGTCGGCCTGTAGGCCGGGCGTGATATCCAGCGAGGCTTCCGCGCCAAAGTTGACGCTCAGAAACACGTTGACAATGCCCCAGTATGAAGCCAGTAGGCCGTTATACACCTCGATCGGGCCGACACTGGCTGAGAGCAGATTTTGGGTCGGTCCCGTATACCGATCGGGGAAGGCGGGTACGGCTGTCGAATCCACCGGCCCCTGGGGCGGTATCGGCACGGCTTTGAGCGTAACCGTGTACGGCTTGCCGCAGCCGCCTCGCTCCTCGCCAAAGGGATCGGTGTAACACAGCACATCCGCGCCGCCATTGACCATGGCCCCGGCATTCCAGATGCCTGACACCACATCGAAAGTGTGGGTCACAGCGATTTCTGCGGTCACACCATTCTTCATCGAACCGAGAAAACTCAGATCGGTATTATTGGACTCATTCACGCTGCCCTTGAGCTGGCCGCGCAAGCTGTACAGGCCCGTTGTCGAATTGTAGGTCAAATCAGGCGCGGATACGGATACCCACGTATCGTTAAACAGCCACGGCGGCGCCGGCGCCATGACGATGACCTTTTCATAGATCGGCCCCCAGGCGTCGCCCGAGCCGCAAGTGCCGCCCGTCAGGTAGTGACCGAAGGCGCGCACGTTCAGCTTAATCTCGCCCGCCGGAATCTCGCTCATGTTCCAATCGACCTTCCAGAGTCCGCCCTGTTTGGTCGCGGCTTTTTGCACCCCCGCAATCGTCACCGAGACCTGAGACACTGAGGCGGCGGCGGGGACGTCCACGATAAACGTCACCTGGGCGGCTGGCGCACCGGTCAACACCACTCCGTTCGAGCCGACGAATGACAGGAACGGCCCGATCTTATTTTGTTTGGCCAGGTACGTATCCCGATTGGCTTTTACCCCGAACACGCCCGGCCCGGTGAAATCGGTCGGCGTCAAGTTGATTGTCGTCAAGCCCCCGTCGCCCTGGCCGCGCATAAAGACATCGGTCTTCGGCTCATACTTGCAGGCAAAGGCCGTGAACTGATAACTCCCTTCCGGCAGCGTGACTGAGATGGGGGAATTGGCGAGCGTGGTGGAAAACGTCGCTTGCGTGTCGATGGGCACGTCGTTGACGTAACCCACCTGTTTACCGGCCACGATGATTTGCGGCGTGTCGCCCAGCGCGATGTACTGATTGGTGTTTTTGTTCTTGAGCGCATAGCGGGCCGTAAACGGCGTGGTGGAGGCATCTACTGTAAAGGGTTCGCAATCAATGGCGATGTTTTTGTACCAGTCCGAGACGTCGCCGATCATGGTCCACATGTGCGCCACCAGGCACACATTGTACTGGCCCCAGGGCATTTCCTGACCGACATCCCACAGCGGGCCGTTGGGCCACGCATTAGACCAGCCATTATAGACTTGCACCTGGCCGTTGAAGAAACCATACGCATCCATCTCAAAGGTATCGGTCTCATTCCATTCGTCTTTCGTCCAGTGATAGTCGCCCGTCAGCCAGGCCAGATCGTATTTCACGAACACGCATTCCTGGTTGGGGCTGTAACCCGTGTGAATCATGAGCTCGCCGGCTACCTGCCCGCAATCCAGATCGGCCCAGCTATTCTGCCCGGTGACGTTGATCACCGTCCCGCGCGGGCCATGATTCACGCTGAGTTCCATGCTCGGTGGCGTAGTCATTTGAGGTGGCGGCATGTGCTGGACCGTGTACGTGAGGGCCGCGCGTTGCACGACCATGCCCGCGATGCGCGTGGTGGCCGTCAGCATGTGCGTGCCGGAAATGGCGCTATAGGGAATTGAGACCGATTTGATCAGCGAGGTCGCGCCGTTGAGGGGAATCGGTCCCACAAACCTGTTTAGGTCTGTTTCGATCACCACCGTGCCATTCGGGTTGAGTTGGCCCAGCGTCAGCGTGATCGATTTGCTGCCGTAGTAGCCCAGTTTGACGTTGATGGGTTGCGCGCTCAGCGACATGCCGGGCGTCACATTGAACGGCGCACTGGCGCTCTTGGCGCCGACCTGCGCGATGAACCGATGCGGCCCCTGCGGCGTGTTCAGGGGCACCGTCGCCACTACCTGAAACGTCCCTTCCACCGAAGTCTGGAAACTACCCAGCGTGTGTCTGTAACCCGTGGACTCGGTAAAGTAAAGCGTCACCGACACATCGGCGGGGAACACCAGCCCCGTGAGCAGTACATCGCTGCCGGGCGCACCGCTCTCGTTATAGGCAATCAAAACGGGAGGCGTGGTATCCACCAGGAAGGGTCCATAGTGCGTAGTGGGTCCCCAGTTTCCGGCCATATCCAGCGCCCGGATGTGGAAGTAGTGATTGTTGCTATTCAACAACACTGGACTGGCGGCTTTGAACTGCGTCGCGCTGACGAGTTCGGGCGAGTCTTGCGTCGTGTCCGGCACTGTGGCGGACGAGGTACTCCAATCGTACGACCAACCCACTACACGGGCCGCAGCCGCGGGGATGTTCCAGTACACATCAATCACATTGTCGCTGGTCCATTCACCCGTCACCGGATCACTGTAGGCAATCACCGGGGCATCGGGCGGAGTCGAATCCAAGAGGTATGGACCGGCATGCGCTGTGACGCCCCAATTATCCGCATTGTCCACCCCTCGCACATGGAAATACCACGTGCCATCACTCGGCAGGGTATACACCAGTGTGTTAGCGAGGGTATCCATCACCGTGCTGGGGATCGTATTCGACACCGTCGACCAATCAGCGTTGTACCCCGCGATACCGCTGCCCGAATCCACCATGCCCGTCCAGGTGATGCCTATGGTCGGGTTGTTACTCCAGCCCCATACGGGGCGATCAGCGGTGAACAGAGTCGGCGTAGTCGGCGGTGTCGTGTCAACGTCGATCGGATAAATCGAACTAGTCCCTGGATTGCCGGCCAGGTCGTTCATGCGGAACTTGATCCGGTTGAGGTGGGTCGCGCCCGAGTCTTGTCCAAAGGCGGCAATCGTGCTGACGGTGGCGACCGTCGCATTGTAATTGGGCGTCGCCGAGTCAACCGGGAGCCAGCTCGCCCAGGTGCTGCCGCCGTTCGTCGACAGCGCGTACTGGGCGGTTGTCGTATTCACCCCCGAAGCCGGATCATACGCATGCAGCCAGATTTGCGGCGACTGCGAATTCACCCAATCCGTTGGCACTTCCAGTGTCCAAGTGGGCGGATCACTGTCCACCACCAGAATGGTGTGTCCATCCATGATCGCGCCCCCGCAGTTGGTGGCGGTAAAACTCACCGGGTGCGACCCGACATCGATCCAATTGTAGACGGCCTGAGCGCTGCCTTGTCCCGAAACAGGTGTCGGCGACCACGTATACGTGATCGGGAGATTCGCGGCCAGCGGCAGCATCGCCGCCGTCAGCGTGACGGGGTTTCTGGCGATCACCGATGTCGGCCCGCTGATCGTGACACGCGTGATGGGTGCGGTACACATCACGGTGACGGTAATCGTATCGCCCACCGGGCCGCCGCAGTTAGAACCGGTGGCAGCCACTTCATATTGGCCCGGATAAGCCCACACGTATCGCGCTTGTGATCCATCGGGCACGCCCTCAGGCCGCGGCAGCCAGGTGTACGAAACCGGCAGCGTGGCATTGCTCGGCGCATATTGCAGTGACAGCGTCAACGGCACACTCGGCGTGATCGACTGCGAGCCGTTGATCCGAATCGACGACAACGGGATGTTGCACGAAGTAATCAGCGACGTGGCATATACGTCCCAGGTAGACCGGCGGAAGTCGGCCCAGGCGGCATAGACGTTGTTGTGCGAGGCCGCATAATTGACGGCAATGGCCGGGGCAAATTGGGGCTGGAACAAAGCCATATCATCGTCGTTGACGCGCCCCTGCAGCGTGTTCCAGGTCACACCGCCATTGGTCGAGCGACTATAGTAAATGTCGCCATCGTCATTGCGCGCATCCTGCCAGATGGCATAGGCGATCCCGCTATCCACCACGGCGATGGCGGGCTTAACCGATGGCCCATAATTCCCGCTGATCTTGATCGGCGTGCCCCAGGTCACGCCATTGTTGCTGGACGTTACCTGATAAATCACTTCCGCTCCGTCGCCGGCCCGATTGTCCTGCCAGACGATATGGACCCGTCCGTTGACCGGATCCACGGCCAGATCGGGATTGATCTGATGGGTCGTTGTGACGGGCGGCTGGCTGATACACTGGCGGTTGGCCCAAGTCACCCCCAGATTGGTGGAGCGCGCATAGCACACGCCCCAACTGGCCGCGCCGTAAGTGTACGGTTCTTCCCAGGCCAGATGCAGCGTGCCCGTCAAGTCTACGGCCAATGTCGGATTGCGCACCACCGTCCCGGCGGTGGCCGGCGTGATGATGCGCGTCTCGGCCAGCCAGCTGGCGCCGTTCGTCGTCGAACGGCGCAGTAAAATATTGGACGGATAGCCAGCGAGGCTAGCGTCCCACACCACATAGACGTTACTGCCGTTCGTCGCCGCGTCCGGGGCAAATGCGCCACCACTCATGTAGTTCTTTTGCGTCAGCGCTTGATCGCTGCCCCAGGTCAGGCCGCCATCGAGCGAGCGATCATAGTAAACTACCCAGGTCGTGCTGGAATATGCGGGCCAGGCCGCATGCACCGTCAGCGTGCCGCTCGCGGCGAGGGCCGGCAGGCCGATCGTGGGCGTGGCCGGATCGCTCACGCGCGTGTTGGCGCTCCAGATCAGACCGCCATCCGTCGAACGAGCCGCATACAGACTGGCATTGGCGACATCCGCGCGATAGTCCAACCACGCGGCATACAAATTGCCGCTGCTGCCCATCGCCAGAGCGGGCTGCTCTTGCCGCGCTTCACCCTCATCATTAGCCTGAATTGGAGTGTGCCAGGATGTATCAAAGTAGGATACGAAAATATCAGACGCAGTCTTCGACCAGGCCGCATGAACTCGGCTGTTCCCGGCCGACAAGGCGGGCTGCTGCACGGGGCGGGTGTCGGCGCTCACGATGGCGTCGGTGCCCCAACTGGCGCCGCCCTGATCGGCGTAGAGAATATGCTGCGTGCCGGAGACCACACGCCACACCGCCCACACTGCGCCAGAACCCGTGGTTGCCAGTGTCGGCGCGTCCGCGACGGTTCCGCTGTCGCTGACGCGCTGATCGGTGGCCTGCCAGGTCGTACCCGAATCCGTCGAGTAGTTGGCATAGACGCGCGTGCCGCTGCGGTAATCCCGCCAAACCACGTAAACCGATCGACCACTCACGGCCAACGCAGGTTCTTCTTGAACGCTCGTAAGCAAGAGTTCACGACTGAGTCTGACGCTCGCGCTCCAAGTCCCGCCCGCTTTGTATGAGTAGTAAATATTCCGATCATAGTTTTGGATGTCATCCCAGACGACATGCAGGCGGCCATAGCCATCCAGCGCAATATCGGGATGCAGCCCCCCGTCAACCCAATCGTCCGCGCCCCAGGTGAGGCCGCTATCGACCGAAGAATTGACATAGATGCCACTACCAGGCCCGCCGTGCCAGGCGATGCTGACGGCCGCGCCGCGCACCGCAATCGCCGGGCTATCGGCGATGTAGATGACGCTGTCGTTGACGCGGATCTCTTTGCTCCAGGTCTGCCCGTTATCGCTGGACTGGGCATAGTAAATCGCCTGGGTCTCCCGATTGTCCACCCACGCCACATGGAGTGTGCCGGACAGATCACGCGCAATATCCGGCGCAGATTGCTCCGCGCCCGCGCTGTCGTGATTCACCCGGATAGACGCGCCCCAGGTTTGCCCGTCATTCGTCGAACGGGCGAAGTAGATGTCGCCGTCGCCGTTGCGTTCGTCGCGCCAGACCGCATAAACATCGGAACTCGTTTGGGACGAAGCCAGCGCGGGTTCGTCACGCGCAATCGTGGTCGGCGACAGCGCCGCATCACTCACGCGAGTGTTGGAATTCCAGGGCGGGTTTGCCAGCGGCCGCAAGGCGGGTAAGGCTTGCGCCGGATGGTTGATCAGCGTTAGGCCCCACAACAAAGCACCGCTCAGCGCGACGACAGCGATTAACCGTTTGGCATGCATGCGATGGTCTCCTGGCAGCGGAAATAGCCCTAAATACCGACAAATCGCCTAGCCTGAAAAACAACCAGACCCGCGAAGGACAGCAGTCCTCCCCAGGTCTGTGATAAAGCGGCAGTGATAATCAAATGCGGCTTACTAACTGATAGCGACCTCTGCCCCCGATGAGCCGGTATCCTCCCCGGCGGGCGGTGCCGGGCCGATCGGGCGGGTGGCAAACCGATCGAGCAGAAAATCCGCCAACGCCTGGGCATCGATCAGCGCGATGCGCTCATCGGTCTGGATCGATTCCAGCGTCGCCCGCCAGACAACTTGTCCGGCTTGCTCCACTTGCCACAGTCGCAAGAGATAGGATGCGTAGTTTCGAGAAACATTCGGCATGCTGCGGACGCCTGTGGTCGCTCATCGCGGCGGATTTCAGGTAGTATATGCTCGACGCCGTTAAGAAAGCGTTAAATGCCTTTTGACACGGCCCGGTCTGCGGCTATAATCGCGCTGCGGTCCAGGCCATGTAAAACAATTGTCCTCAGCGCGTGTGGCCGTGGCCTGGTCGGCAAGGACCGCTATGCCTCGCCTGTCACTTTCAGTTTTGGGCGCGCTCGACATCAAGCGCGACGCCGCTTATTTGACTGGCTTGACCAGCAAAACGCAGGCCCTCATCGCTTATCTGGCGCTTGAGGCGCACCACCCCCATCGGCGTGAGGCGCTCGCCGGACTGTTTTGGGGCGAGCAAGACGACGCCGCCGCGCGCAACAGTCTGCGTCAATCGCTGCACCAACTCCAACACGCGCTGGGCGCCGCCACGCCGCCCTGGCTCTTGATTACGCCTCAAACCATTCAATTCAACCCAGCCTGTGACCATGCGCTGGACGTGGCCGAGTTTACAAATTTGTCAGATGAATGCGCCCGGCACGCACATCGCTGCCTTGAAACGTGCCGCGCCTGTCACGTCCGTTTGCAGCAAGCCGCGGCCTTGTATCGCGGCCCGTTGTTGGCCGATCTGTCCCTGAAAAACAGTGATGCCTTTGAAGAATGGCTGCACGTTAAACGAGAATCCCTGGCCCAGCGCGCCTTTAGCATCCTGAGTGTGTTAGCGGATTATCATGCGCGGCACGGCGCATACGCGCAAATGGAGCAGGCCGCGCGGCAACAGCTTGAAATCGATCCGTTTTCCGAGGAGGCCCATCGCCGCGTGATGCGGGCCTGTGCCTGGAGCGGGCGGCGCAACCTGGCGCTGGCGCAATATGAGACCTGCCGCCGCTGGCTTCAAACCGAATTGGGAGTGGAGCCATTAGACGAAACAATCGCCTTGTATAACAGCCTGCGCGCCGGTAATTTCGCGGCAAATTACGCTCCAGCCCAGGCGCCGCTGCCGCTACCGCTGACCAGTTTCGTCGGACGCAGTTCAGACACACTCCACGTACAACGCCTATTGGAGACGGCGCGCTTGCTCACGCTGACCGGCCCGGGCGGGTGCGGCAAGACGCGACTGGCGCTGCAGGTGGTCGCCAGCCTGGCCGAAGAATACCCAGACGGCGCCTGGTTTGTCGATCTTGCGCCGCAGACCGATCCGGCGCTCCTACCCGCCCTGGTCGCCAGTGTGCTGGGGGTGCGCGAACAAGCGGGCCGCACACCGCTGGAAACGGTGACTGACTATCTGCGCCATAAGCAGCTGATTCTCATCCTCGATAATTGCGAGCATCTGCTCGAAGCCTGTGCACGATTGGCCGCCGACGTGTTGCGCCGCGCGCCGCGCGTACAACTCCTGGTAACCAGCCGCGCCCCGATCGGCCTGGCCGGCGAACAGGTCTTCGATGTCTTGCCCCTGCCGGTACCCGATGGCCGGGCCTCACTCAGCGCTGATGCACTGGCACAGGTTGAAGCAGCGCGTTTGTTCGTAGAACGTGCCACCGCCGTAAATTCCCACTTTGAACTGACCGACGCAAACGCGCCGCTCGTGGCGCATCTTTGTCGCCAACTGGACGGCCTGCCGCTGGCACTGGAACTCGGTGCCGCGCGCACGCGCACACTGCCAATCGCGGAACTGGTCCAACGGCTCGACGAGTGTTTTCGCTTGTTGACCGGCGGTGATCGCGCCGCCCCGCCTCGTCAGCAAACCTTGCGCGCTACATTGGATTGGAGCTATGACCTGCTGACCGCGCCTGATCAATTGCTCTTCAAGCGCCTGGCGGTCTTCGCGGGCGGCTGGACGCTGAATGCGGCCGAAGCGATCTGTAGTGATGCGCAATTGCCAGCGGCAGACGTTCTCGACGGACTCACGCGCCTGATCGATCAATCGCTCGTCGTGCTGGAAGTAGGGCCACAGTCGGGCGCGCCGCACTATCGGTTGTTGGCAACGCTTCGCCGCTATGCACAGGATAGATTGCAATCATCAGGCGAAGCAGCGCAGTGGCACGCGCGCCACTTCAACTTCTTTCTGGCTCTGGCCGAAGAAGTCGAGCAGCAACGACTGATGACTGAGCGCTCGCCGTGGCTGGCACGGTTAAATGCCGAGCAGGACAATCTGAGAACGGCCGTGCGCTGGATTGGCGAATGCGACGATCATGAAGGCCAATTGCGCTTGCTGGTGGCCCTCATCGAATTTTGGCGGGCGCGCGGCGACTTCAGCGAGGGGCGTGCGCAATTAGAGCGAGTCATCGCGGCAGGCGGAGGAACAGCGCCACAGCGCGCCAAAGCGTTGGGCGGTGCCGGCCTATTTGCCTGGATGCAAAGTGACTTTGTCGCTGCCGCCGATCACCTGGCCGCCAGCATTCGACTCTGGCGCGATCTGGGCAACGCCTGGGAACTGGCTTATCCGCTCATCGTTTTGGGCTGGGTGAATTATCAAACCGGCAACTATGATGCAGGCCACGGCCTGGTCGAAGAGAGTGTCGCGTTGTCGCGGGCCACGATTAATCAACGCGTGTTGGGTCTGGCTTTAACCTATCTCGGCGCGGCGGCTCTCGATCGGGGTGACTATCCGGCGGCCAATCAGCATTTTGCCGAAGCGCTGCCGGTGTTGCGTCAGTCGGGCGACCGGTGGGATCTGGCCGCAGCCTTGACTTGGCTGGGACACGGCTTGTGCATGCAAGGCGATTTTCAGCAAGCCACCCTGTTGGGTGAAGAGGCACTGGAACTGTACCAGACCGTTGGTGAGAGGTGGGGCATTGCCTGGGTCCTTCAAAACCTGGGCAGTGCAGCGTGTGCCCACGCCAATTATGAGCGCGCCACCCAACGCTTTAAGGCCAGCCTGACGGTGTGGCAAGAACTGGCCACGCCAGCGGGTATTTTGCATGTGCTGGCTGGTCTGGCCCGTGTCAAACTGGCTCAGGGTTATGTGATCGACGCCGCCTGGCTATTCGTCGCAGTCGAAGCGCAGCTCACGGCGATTGGGGCGGCGCTATTTCCACTGGACCATCGCGAGTATGAGCGCAATGTGGCGGAACTCCAGGCCCGACTCGACCCGACAACGCTGGCCGCCGCCCGGGAGGCGGGACGCGCGCTCAGTCTTGAACAGGCCATCGCACTGGCCCTTCAACCGTAGACCACAGACCCGATCGCCACAGCGCACCTGGCATCACAACCACACTCTGCGCTATCATCGATCAGCCGGATGTCGGATACACAGTAATAATCACTTCTGAATCACCAACTGTGCCTTACGGACCGTAACAACGTTGGCCCAAATTGTGCTCAAATTCCTTATCGTGCGAGTTTTTCGGCCGATAACCAACACTCCGCACGATAGCGCCCTGTCGCTATTTCGCCGTTTCTCGCACGACAATCGACATTGCATTGACACCTTGTCGTGCGAGCCTGCGTCATCAAAAACTTGGGAGAGAGGTATCCATGAAGTCAACCTCCCAATAAAGTAAACGTCAGGATACTGCCGCTCGGCCGCGCCGCGCTCGTCGCCAGAGCGCCAACCCACTCAGCCCAGCCAGCACGGTCAGCGCCCCAAGGTTAACGCTGGGCGATTCCGGCGTCTGGGCCGTCAACCGCGCCAAGTTTACCGCTGTCGGGGTGCCACTGCCGCTACCCGGCCCACCCCAATCCAGAATGATGCCGTTGGCCAGCAGATCGTCATCGCCACGCTC
>JAGOBP010000084.1 GCA_017999195.1 Thermoflexales bacterium | reverse complement strand
CGTCAACGCTGGGCTGGCAGCATCTGGCGCTGGGGCTGATCGTCTTCTTACCCCTGGGCGCCCTCATCGGCTGGCTGTCGGCCAGCGCGCGCTGGTCCGCGTTCACGCTGGGCTGGTGGATCGTCGGCGTGGCGCTGATGGCGTGGCTGGCGGGCCGACTGCCCTACGAAGGACTGAGCTTCATCGCCCGCTTCAGCGATCCGTATCCGCCCGCCTACCCGATGTATCCGATCAGCCTTCCGGCCGCCGGGTATGCGGCGTTCAGCGCCATCGTCGGCGCGCTGAGCGGCCTGTTCGTGGGGCTGTTGTCGCTGGCCGCGCTCGATAAAGCCTGGGATTTCTCGACCAAGCGGCATCGCCTGGGCGTTCGATCGGGTCTGGCGCTGTTCCTGTGTGCGCCGCCGTTGATTATCGCGGGGTTGATGGCCGATTTCCAGATCAACTCGTCGCTGCGTGCGGCCTTTGTCGATGTCGATCGCGTCATCGCCATTGCCAGCGACCCGGCCACCGATTTGACTCGCGCGCGGTTGCCGTATATGCAATCGTATCGCGCGCAACTCTCGCCCAACTATACGCTGCGCTGGGTGCAAAGTTCCACCGAACAAACCACCTTCGTGATCGATGCGCAATTCGACACCGGACTGCTGATCCGTTGCTCGTTTGGTTTTGGCAATGTGCTGGGTTGCTCGAATCTGGGCCAGAACACGCACGATTGGATGTCGCAATTGATGACAGTGGGCCACACCACCTGCGCGGGTTGCGATGTGCAGGTGGAGCGCGAGACGCGGGTCTGGCTGGCGGCGACCCTGCCTTCGCTGGGGCAATTGCGCGAGGTGAAGTTGTTGTCGCATCAAGGCGGCTGGCTGTATCAACGCGCCACGTTCGAGACTGGCCGCCCGATCGATTGCCGCTTCAGCAGCCAACGGCCGATCACCGTGGACTTGTGCCTGCCGGCCAACTAAACCCGATTGCGCCACTTAACTCCCGAAATCACCACCGATTTCGGGAGTTTTTGTTTTGGCCGTAGGGTATAATTTTTGGGGAACACATTCGCTACACCACGAGAGGCTTAGATGACAACTTCAACCGCAACCCCAACTTTTCCGGCCGGCCCCAAGGGCCTGCCCGTTATCGGCAGTTTGCTGGACTTTCGGCGCGAGGGGGCACTGGATTTTTACACGGCGCTATGGCATAGATACGGCGACGTCGCCAGTGCGGCGATCGGGCCGATTAAATTCGTCGTGGTGGTGCGCCCGGAACACATTCAACACGTCCTGGTCAAGAACCCTGAAAAATACGTCAAGGGCCTGAGCCACGAGAAACTGCGTGTGGCGATCGGCAACGGCATCCTGACGCTGGAAGGCGAAAAGTGGTACCGGCAGCGCAAGTTGATGCAACCCACCTACACGCCGAAAAACATCAAAGGCTTCGCGACGATCATGACCGACGAGTCGCAGAATCTGACCGGGCGTTGGCAGAACCAATTGCCGCCCGATCGCGTGGTGGACATCAACGGGGAAATGACGCGGACAACGATGAAGGTGATCTCGCGCACGATGTTCGGTTTGGATATGGACGAGAATTTCCGCGAAGCCGCCCGTGCCTTGATCACGCTGTTGGAATACACTTCAGCCAGCACCAACAGCCTCATCGATGTGCCCTTGTTCATCCCGACGGCGGGCAATCAGCGCTTGAAGCACGCCAAGCAAGTGCTGCGCGAATTTTTGATGGGCGTCATTCAGACACGCCGCACCAACGGCCTCAGCGATGATCTGCTCTCGATGCTGATGAGCAGCCGCGACGAAGAATCGGGCAACATGATGACGGACGAGCAGCTGCACGATGAAGCGCTCATCACGTTTTTTGCGGGGCATGAAACAACGGCCAGTCTGCTCACCTGGACGTGGTATTTGCTCAGCAAGAACCCTGAAGTCGAGACGAAACTCCACGCCGAACTAGCCAGCGTCTTGAATGGCCGCACGCCCACACTGGATGATCTGCCCAACCTGCCGTACACGCGCATGATTTTGGATGAGGCGCTGCGACTGTATTCGCCCGTGCCGCTGTTGGCGCGCGACGCCGTCGAAGATGACGAACTGGCGGGCTATCACATCCCGAAAGGGACGATGGTCGTGGCGATGCCGTATGCCACGCATCGCCATCCGCAATATTGGCAGAAACCACTGGAATTTTATCCCGAACACTTTGAAGCGGCGGCCGTGGCGCAGCGTCCGCGCTATGCCTACTTCCCGTTCGGCTCGGGGCAGCGCATTTGCATCGGCTTGCACTTCGCGCACATGGAAGCGGCGCTGATTCTGGCCGATGTGGCGCAGCGCTATCAATTGCGGCTGGCCCAACCCAACGACGGGCGGCTGAGTTACGTCGGGGTGGCGCGGCCCAAGCAACCGATCATGATGAAGGTTGCGGCCCGTTAGCAAAAGAGAAGACGGATTACGGAATAACCGGATAAAGAACGCGGGCGATCTTGATCAAGATCGCCCGCGTTTTTCACTCGTCACTCATCACTCGTCAGATCCGCATCCTTCGACGCCACTGTTTCTTCGACTTCGCTATGCTACGCTCAGAATGCAGTTTCGCTCAGGATGCTTCAACCGCTACTTCAAGTACTTCGCCAGGAAGTCCAGCACCAGTTTCAAATTCTCGGCCGCCGAGAACTGCGAACCACCGTGGCCGGCGCCATCGATCAACGTGTAGGTCACTTTGTCCGCGCCGATGGCGGGGGACAGCGCGTCGGCCAAAATCTTGCCCTGCTGCGGCGGCACATTGCAGTCGGCCGTGCCGTGCTGAATCAAGAACGGGACATCATCGGCGCTAACATACGTAATCGGGTTGGCGGCTTGCGCCTTATCGGGCACCGTTTGAATCTCCGCGCCGATATATTTCGATTCGGGCGAATTGGCCGCATCATGATTCACCGGGCAGGACGTCCCCGTGAACTGCGTGTCCATTTGCAGGAAATCCGTCGGGCCAAACCAATCTACAACGGCCTGCACACAACTCGATTGATCCGCGTTGCCCAACTCGGCCCCTTCCAGTTCGGCCACGCCGCACGTCGTACCCAACATCGCCGCCAGGTTGCCGCCCGCCGAACCGCCATACGCGGCAAACTTGTCGGGGTTTAGCTTGTATTCAGCCGCGTGGGCGCGCAGGAAACGCACCGCCGCTTTGGTGTCTTGCACCGCCGCCGGGAAGAGCGCTTCACCGCTTAAGCGATAGTTGATACTGGCGACTGCGTAACCGGCCGCCAACAGTTCATCGGCCAGCGCGGGATTGCTCTTGTCGCCCATCATAAAGCCGCCGCCGTGAATGTTGATGATTAGCGGGAACGGGCCAGCGCCTTCGGGCAGATAGACATCCAGCGTTTGAGTGGCTGACGCCTTGGCATAGGCCACATCCTTGAACGCGGGCGTGGCTTTGACGGCCGTCATACCGCCACCAGGGCCGCCTTGACCGGCAGGCATCACCGATAACGCCGCAGGCGTGGCGGCGGCCGCGGGCGCAGCGGGTTGAACGGCAGGCGCAGCCGTAGGCGTAGTGGCCCCCGCGCAGCCGGCAAATAGGCTCGCAACCAGCAATAGAACAAAACTCAATACGATTGGGGACTGCTTAGTGCTAAACATCGGTTATTTCTCCTTGAGAAAATTTATTAATCAGGTACAGTGCTTCAACGATTCAGCGGATGAACAAGCCAAGGTGAGTTGGCTCATTCAACTCAATTCGACGCCAGGGCGGCGCCCCAAAAGGCATACGAATCGCTGGTGTCTTTGGCCAATATTTCTGCATAGTCATGCCCGGCACCCTGCGATTCAGAGAAGGTATGGCTGATGTTCAGGGACGTCAGGTACGCATCAAATTTCTTCAGCGCCGGTTCCAGACCGGTATCGTTACTCCCGCCCAGGATGCGAATGACGGGCTTTGCCGCCAGAATGGCCGCGGTATTGGACTTCGCCAATCCCCACGGGCTGTTGGACTCGAAGTACACCTGATCACCAAAGAAGGTATCAGCGGTGCGGATGTCGGGCTCTTCACTCAGATTCTCGTGGATGGCCGGCGCCACGGACGAGATGACACCAAATACGTCTGGATATTTGAGTCCCAAGTGCAGCGCGCCATAGCCGCCCATCGACATCCCTTCAATGCCGCGATTCCCGGCGCTCGCGAGGGTGCGATAGGCCGCGTCGATGTGCGGAATCAGATTCTTGATCAGAACGTCTTCGATGGGGCGCGCGCCATCTTTGGAATTCGAATACCAACCGCTCGGCAGCGCTTGCGGAATGACGAGGATCGCTTCGGGCATTCTCCCGGCTTGCATGGCCGCCGCAAAGGGTTGGACAGCAATGTTTGCGGCCTCAGTTTGATAGCCGAAACCGCCATGCAACCAATAGATCACCGGATAGCGTCGAGTCGTGTCTGTGCTATAACTGGGCGGCAGATAAATCAAATAACTGCCTTGAGTGTTCGCTCCGCGAGCTGGGGTATCATACAATTTATAGAGTGTGCTGGCGGGCGGCGTGGTATTGGGATCGATCCAATCGTAGGGCGGCGCGGTTTGTGGCTCGCCTGGCCCGCCACGCGGCGCGAGCGTTGGAACATCCGTCGGCGCGGCTTTAGCAACGGTCGGCTGGCCTGTCGGGGTGGCCGACTGCGTGGCGGCGGGTGTAGCCGGAACCGCAGGTGCGGCACAGCCGGCGACGAGACTCGCTACGAGCAATAAGGCTAAGCCGATAACGAAAGTGTGCTGCTGACTGTTGAACATCTCTATGCTTCTCCTTGAAAAGTTTGATTGCGCTGTAGGGGCGAGGCATTCGCCAGCAAATCACGCTTCACAGACCAGCCGGTCACAGCCAGAGCTCTGAACGACCCGCTTGTTGGCGCGAATGCCTCGCCCTTACAACAGCCAGTATAGGCCCGGCATCTGAAGAAATTCTCAAGATGGCCTGCGAAGATTCTGGAGAAATCAATCGGGTTGCCTTGAGAATTCCTTGAGAATCATATGTTATGATCAAGCGCAGTTCAGTTGAAAAAGCGAGATAAACCACGAAGTCCACGAAGAATCACCAAGCGAAACGATCGACCGTAATCATCTCGAATTCTTCTTCGTGTCACTTCGTGCTCTTCGTGGATAATCCCATTCTTGAAAGGCCCACTCATGCCGCAAAGAATTCTCGTTGTCGATGACGACCCCTCCATTGTAAAAGTCGTGCGGGGTTATCTGGAGCAATCCGGCTATCAAGTCCTGTCTGCCGCCGACGGTGAAACCGCGCTGCACATGCTGCGCCGCGAACGGCCCGATCTGCTGGTGCTGGACCTGATGCTGCCCAAACGCGACGGCCGCGAAATCACGCGCCTGGTGCGCGCCGACGCCACGCTGGCCGCCCTGCCCATCATCATGCTCACGGCGCGCGTCGAAGACACCGACAAAATCGTGGGGCTGGAACTGGGCGCCGACGACTACATCACCAAGCCTTTCAACGCGCATGAAGTCGTCGCGCGCGTCAACGCGCTCTTGCGCCGCACGCGGCTCGATCAACTGCCCGTGGCCGCGCCGCACATCTTAATCGCAGGCGAACTGCGGCTCGATCTCGATCAACATGCGTTGACCATCAACGACCGAGCGGTGGAGTTGACTCGCACGGAATTCAACTTACTCAAAGCCTTCATGGAAAACCCCGGCTACACCCTCACGCGCGATGATCTGCTGGAAAAAGGACTGGGCTATGCGTACGAAGGCATGGGCCGCGCGCTCGATACACACATCCGCAATTTGCGCCGCAAGATCGAACCCGATGCCGACAACCCCACCTACATTCAAACCATCTACGGCGTGGGCTATCGCCTGTCTAAGGACAACGCATGAATCGCTTATGGGTTCGCCTCAGCCTGATGATTGCAGGCGTGCTGTTTCTGGTGTTTTTCTGGCAGTTTCTGTCGATCATCATGGAAGATGAAGGCCACGCCGTGGCCGGGCCAGATCACCCCCCGGCTTTGGAAGCCCCCGACGGCCCGCCGCGCGATGAAATTGCGCGACGTTTGCTCAACTTCGCGGGCTTATCCTTATTCGTAGGCGTGATCGGTGGCGCGATCATTGGGCGCGTGGTCAGCCGCCCGATCGGTGATCTGGTCCAGGCGGCCCGGCGTGTCGGCGAGGGGGATCGCAGCACCCGCGTGCCCTTGCGCGGCAGCCGCGAGATGAAAGAACTGGCGGTGTCCTTCAACACGATGGCGGCCGATTTGCAGCGCGCCGAAGATTTACGCAACAGCCTGATGGCCGATGTGTCACACGAGTTGCGCACGCCGCTCACGGTGTTGGAAGGCAATTTGCGCGCCGCACTCGATCACGTCTACACGCTCGACGAAGCCGAGATCGCCAATCTCTATGGGCAGACGCGCCATCTCATTCGGTTGGTGAATGATCTGCGCGAACTCGCTTTAGCCGAGAATCATCAATTACCTTTGGAAAAACAATTGACCGATGTCAACGCCCTGATCGCGGAGACGGTGCAAGCGTTGGAACCACTCGCCACCGATAAAGACGTGCGCCTGATCGATCAGACCGCGCCACTGCCCCAACTGTTGATCGATCCGATCCGGGTGCGGCAGGTGCTCTTCAATCTACTGGCGAATGCGCTGCGCCACACGCCCAACGGCGGCGTGATTACGGTCACGGGGGAGCCGCGGGGGGCGGAGATCACAATCGGGGTGGCCGACACCGGTGAAGGACTGGATGCCGATCAAGTAGCGGTAGTCTTCGATCGCTTCTATCGGGCGGATAAATCGCGGCGGCGTGAAACGGGCGGCAGCGGGCTGGGGCTGGCCATCGTCAAGGCGATTGTCGAGGCGCACGGCGGGCGCGTCGAGGCGCACAGCGAAGGACCAGGATGCGGCAGTACGTTTGTGATGTGTCTGCCGAGAGAATAACGGATGGAACATGATGAGTGATTCGCGCGCAGGTTCAATGGAAACCGGGTGGAACCGATCGGGTGTGATTGACCGGTTGCTGGAATGGATCGAGCAGCTGCCGATCCCAGATTTCGTCTTTTCCCTGATCGTCTTTGTGATCGGTGCGATGCTCTTGCCGCTGGGTCTGGCGCTGAGCACCCCGGCCTTCTCATGGTCGATCGATCTTGACTCGATCCTGAGCAGCTACGTGATGGCTTACAGCCTGGGCCTGATGTTGTACGTGCGACGCTTCGCCCGACGGTCACTGGCGGCGTTCGCGCCTGTGCTGGACCTGGACGCCGCCGCCTACCAGCGACTGCAAGCTAATCTGATCCGCACACCCACCGTTCCGGCGCTGCTGACCGGCGTGAGCGTCGTGGCAACAAGTCTTCTCGCCAACTATCTGCTGGTCAGCGAAGGGATACGGTTGGCCCTGTTCACACCGGTGGGGCTGATCTCGATGCTGGTTCTGGTCTGCCTGACCTATGGTGTGGTTGGCATTCTGATATACGATCTGATTCGCAAACTCTGGCTCATCAGCCGCATCTATACGCTGGGCGGAAAGTTCGATCTGTTCAATCGCCGGACGTTGTATGCCTTTTCGGGGCTGACGGCGCGCATCTTGGCCGGCTGGCTGATCTTAAGCTATCCGAATGCGCTGCTGTCCGCCGGCAACTGGCGCAGCCCGGCCTGGCTGACCGTTACGGGGTTGACGCTGGCCGTGATCCTCGTTGCGTTTGCGTATACGCTGCTGCACATTCATCAGCGCATGCGGGCCGAGAAAGAGCGCCTGCTGCTCGATGTGCAGAGCCGGCTGCATCTGTCCTTTACGCGCCTGCACGAGCGCATGGATCGCGATACGCTGCAGGATGTGGCGCAACTGAAGGTGCTGATGGACAGCCTGGTGGTGGAGCGGGATATCCTGACGAAGATTTCGACGTGGCCCTGGCAGGGGGAAACGCTGGCCGGCTTTTCCTCGGTGGTGCTCCTGCCGATTGGCCTGTGGTTGATTCAGACATTGATCAAGCAGCTGCTTAGCACGAGTTAGCCGTTTTCAACCGGCGGCAATCGGCTAAATGACGCGGGCGATCTTGATCAAGATCGCCCGCGTTTTTCACTCGTCACTCGTCACTCGTTTGAACCGCATCCTTCGACTACACTGCTTCTTCGACTTCGCTACTCTCGGAATGCAGTTTCGCTCGGGACGCTTCGTTCGTCATTGCCCATACAACTTCTGATACATCGCCAGATTCTCGCGCAAGCGTTCAATATATAATCGCGTTTCCGCCAGCGAGATATTCTCCACAAATAGATCGACATCGCCGTTGGACGAATCTTTCCACGCGCGCGCATTGCCCGGTCCGCCATTGTAGGCCGCCCAGGCCGCGATGATGTCGCCGTCCAGATAGTCCAGCCCGTAACGCCGCAGATAGTACACGCCGAACTTCACACTGACCATCGGCCGATACAGATCGCTCAACTGATAGTTGGGCCAGCGCAAGTCGGCGGCGATTTGTCCGCCCGTCGCGGGAATGATCTGCATCAAGCCATTGGCATACGCACTCGATGTGGCGATGCCTTCAAACAAACTCTCTTGTCGAATCAGCGCAAAGACCACCAGCGGATCAATCTGCCGAGCTTCCGCTTCGGGCACGACGAGATTGGCATAGTAGATGGGATAGACCAAGCGCGCCAGAAAAATCGGCGCGTTCTCGATCGAGCCAGCGGGCGACATGCGGATCAAGCGCACCGCCGCCGTGATCGACGGATAATACAGGCCAAGGTCGCGATAGTAGATGGCAAGTGTGTACTGAGCAATCGCGTCATCGTCAAAGGCCGAGCGCAGCGCGATGAATTCGTCGCGCGCTTGCGCCGTCTTGCCCAAGCGCCAAAATTCAGAGGCGCGCTTGAAACGTTCGCTTGACGTGATGGCCGCGGGCAATTTGCGCAACAGATTGGAATCCACGCCCAGCCAATTCGCCAGCCACTTCTCGGTCTCGACGCGGCCTTCGTCGGGGTCGAGGTCCAATCGGCTGGGCACGAGCCGCAAATCGGTTGTACCACTCAGCAAATCTCCGGCGCGAAGCGCGAAATAATCCAGCGAATTGCGACTGGCTTGATCGAATAAGGCCTGCGCTTTAGCCCGATCAGTTTTCAACCACGTTTTGCCCTGCCAGAACAAGGCCGCTTCATACAACTGGCTCAACGGATAGTTGTCACTCAAGGTCTGCCACGCGCTGATGGCGACCGTGGGCCGATCGATGCGATAGGCGTCCAGACCCGCATCAAACAAGGCTTCAGACGCGTTGTCATCGTTGGGATACTTGGCCTGCAATTGCAGGTTGAAATCGATGGCGCGTTGGTAATCGCCGCTGTCTTCCAGATAACCGGCCGCCGCCCACAGCGCCGTCGCGGCCAGCGTATCGGTTGGATATTTGGTCACGAACGTCGTGACGGTCTTGAGCGCGCCATCTGGATCACCACCCGCCCATTGCGCTTCGGCCTTCGCCAGCCACGCATCGCTCCAGCGCGAGGCTTCGGGCTGCTTGGTGATAACTTCATCCAGGGCCTTCAATGCCGCTTTGATGTTGCCCGCATCTTTGTAACACAGCCCAATATAGTAATAAGCGTTGCCGTGATCGGCTTGCGCCGCGATGAAACGCTCGAAGGCGGCGATGGCGGCATCATATTGTTTGGCATAGTAATCGACGAGGCCGCGTTGAAATTCATTGACCTCGACGCTGGCGTTGACCAGCGTCAACAGCGCTTGATAGGCGTCGTTGCGATCGGGATAGGTGTTGATCAAGTCGATAAAACGCGCATAACCGGCTTCGGTGTTGCCCGCATCGATCAGCGTTTGGCCAGATTGATACAGCACTTGCGCGCGATAGGCCGGTTGCTGCGCAAACGACAAGATTTGATCGTACTGCGCCAACGCCGCCGCATAGTTCTGCACCAGCCGATAGGTCAGCGCCAGTTTCTCGCGCAGCCCGGCCATGCCCGAAGCATTGGTCGCACTATTCGCGGCGGCCTCATAAGCGACAGCGGCGGCCTCCAATTCACCTTGCTGCGTGGCCGCATCGCCAATGCGTTGCTGCACGTAACTGGCAATGAGCGCAGGCCGTAAATCAAGGTACTTGCGATACGCTTCGATGGCCTTAGGCCAGTTCTCTTGCGCGAAATAGATTTCGCCCAGGCCAAACCACGCTTCGGCCAATCGATCAGACTTGGCATATTGCTCGATGAAACGCTCATACGACCCGCTCGCGTCGCTGTCGTAACCCGCGCGCCGCTGGGTAATGGCTAACTCGATCGCCGCCGTCTCCGATCGGGCTAAACCCAAAATCGCTTGATAGTGCTGAATCGCCGCGTCGTAATCGCCATCATGCACGGCTTGCGCGGCCTGTTGCAAACGGACTTCCGGTTTCGGCGTGGCAGTTGGCACGGGCGTGGCCGTAGGAGCAGGCGTGTCCGTTGGTGTGGGCAGCGGCGTGTCCGTCGGGCGCAGCGGATCGATCGGGTGGTCCGATGAGGCCGCACTTGTTGAAGTCGTCGACGGCAATGACGCGGCTGGCTGCGCAGGCGCGGGTTGGCTATCGCACGCGGCAACGATCAACATCGACATGAATAGGGCGCACAAAGTTTTGAACATACGATTGATTATCGCGAAGGGCGGTGATCGTGTCAACTGTGTTCCCTTGTTTGACAGCCCTATGCCGCTCTGTTACACTGGTAAGGGCGATGCATTCGCACCTGAATCAGGGCTAAACGGTCTTGCTTGTGTGGCGAATGCATCGCCCCTACAATTCACC
>JAGOBP010000599.1 GCA_017999195.1 Thermoflexales bacterium | reverse complement strand
CGTACGCACCGGCGCGCTGTTGGCAGGCACATCGCGTTCCCACGCCTGCCAGCCGTCCGACGCGATCAGTCGCCCGAACTCGGCAAAGCCCACCGGATACAGTTCAAAGTTGAGTTGGCTCACATTGCGATAGCGCGTATAGATCACGGTGTCCGTGTAGGCGCTGTACACACCGAAGCGGCCGGGAACGTCGAACCACTGCTCGGGCGGCAGGGGGCGCGTGCGGAAGCCGATCGTTTGATCTTGCCCCAACTTCACGCCCCATTTATCGGCCACATCCTTGCCGATCAGCACTTCGTAACTCGACGACGGGCCGGCGCCAAAGCCAAACACGTAGCGACGATCATAGTCGCTGTAGTAGGTGTACACGCTCGATGATTCAATCGGCGTGGTCACGGTGATGTTGCGCAACGAGGCTTCATCCATCGGCGTGGAGAAGTAAATCTCCAGCGACGAATACGGCGCGGCGCTGCCGCCATTAGCCGGATCGGTGCGGATGATGTACAACGGCTTGACCGTGCTAAACGACCACAGTGAATCGTAGCCGGTGGCCGCGCCGCCGCTGAGGCCCTTGGCGCCGGTCGCCATCTTGGCGTAATACACCGTATCACGCTCAAGTTGCTGCGTGGGCGTAAAGACCATAATATCAGTCACGAAGTCAGACGTCGATTGGCCGCCGCCACCCAGCGCAGGCGCAGCCATGTGCCCCGCTGATCCCATCGGCAGGGCCGAACCCGGCATCGTCGTCGTGTACCAGCCAAATGCGCCCACCACTTGCGGCCCGTCCGCCGAACCTTGATGCAGCGAGAAGACCGCTTCGGAACTGGCGTGATCCATCGGTTGGTTGAAGGTCACCTTCACGGGCGCATCGATCCACACTTCGGATTCGGCGTCGCTGGGTGAGAAGGCAATCACTTGCGGCAATTGCGTGGTAAAGGTCCACACATAGTCTTTTTGCAGAATCGCGCCCGTGGGGTCTTGCAGCCCGGCCGCAATTTTGGCCGTGTACTGCGTGCCCGACGCCATGCGCTGATCGGGGCGGAACACATAGATGGAAGTGTTGAGCCATTCGCCTTTGCCCGGCAGCGGCGGATCAAACGTCACCGGATCGGGGAGCGGGGTCGTGTCCGAGGCCGATCGGATGGGCACAATGGGCCGGTTGAACATCACCGTGATTTCGGAGGCCGGATCAACATCGACCGAGTTGACGGGCATGACCTGCGTCACTTCGATGAAGCCCACGGCTTTGAACGTGAACACGATCGGTTGCCCGAGCGTCTTGCCGTTTTCGGCTTTGGCCGTGTCGGCCAGCGTCACGTTGTAGGTTTCACCGCGCGCAAAACCGCTGCCGCTGGGCACAAACTGCACGGCGGTGCTGGTGTCGTTCCATTTGAAATTGCCCGGAATTTTGGGCGAAATCGCAAACGACTGTTCCACCGAGGCACGATCCATCGGCTTGTCGAAGGAGACGCTGATGGGCGATTCGGTGCCTTGTTCTTCGCCACGCTCCGGCGCGCGATTGACGACGATGGGCGGCAGATTAGCCGCAGGCGCGGGGCGCAAGCGCGTCCACAAGAACAGCCCGCCGCCGATGACGGCCGCCAGCCCTAAAACAATCGCGAGAATCAACGGCAATTTGGATGAAGGTCGAGACGGACTAAGTGTAGCCATGGAAACTCCTTGATGCGTGTTGCGTATTGCGTGATGCGTGTCCGGTTCTTCACGCAACACGGATCACGCACCACGAATTACGGTTGCAAATTCACTTCCACTGAACTGAGATGAATGGTTTTACCATCCCGCGGATGGATGACGTAAATGACGATGCGGCCCGGCGGATCATTGTTCACGCGGAAGGGCACATCGACGATCAAGGGCGCGGGCAGGCCCTCGGCATTTTCCAGCGTGCGCATCACGCGGCCCAATGTTTCGTTGTCCGGTCCCCGCACTTCGATGACCAAATTCTCGGTATACATCGTTTCTGCGACGACATGCACGGTCTTTTGCAACAGTGCGCCGGGCTGCGGCGCAGTAATGACAATGGCTTCGCGTTGATTTGGATCTGGCGCAGCCGCAGTCGAAGGCGCATCACTGTTCAATTGCACCTCCACCGACGACAACTGCACCGGCCCGCCGTCGCGCGCCGAAATTGCGTACACGATCACACGCCCCGGCTGAGCGGGCAAATTAGGCGGCAGTTGCACCGTCGCGCTGTACGGGCCGCGCTGGCCGATCGGGGCTTGAATCTGCGCCGCCGCGCTTCCTATCACCTTGCCCGTTTGATCGCGCACCAGAATCGTCAACCGCTGCTCAAACGTCGGATCGGCCACGCCCGCCACCACAAAACCGCTGCGCACACCTTGATCACTCAACGGCGACGTAATCACGATCGATTCCAACGGCCCGCTCGGTTGTGCGGCGGCCGATTGGGGCGCGGCTCCTTCAGGCGTTGTCGCCCCCGGCGCGGCTGCGCCAGGTACCACGACGGTCGGCGTCGCCGTTTCAATCACCATCGGGACTTTGGGCACCCCGCTTGTGGGGCCTTCGCTCACCGGCGGCGTGCTGAACGCGCCCCCCACAAAGCCACACGCCAACGTGCTGAGCGACAAGATCATCAAACCCAAGACCAGCCTGCGCGACTGAATGGTCTGCGACATAAGTGCCCTCCTCATCATAACGCCCGTGAATGGGATAGAGTTCCCGTCAGGTCTACGCTCGGGCTACGCTTAACTGACGCTTGATCTACGGCTTGTAGTCAATTGATCATACCGAGAGTTGATCAAGTATGCAAGTAAGGCCGTGATGCTGCGTGCATTTCAGTTTGGGGGCAAGCTCAGGCATAATTACACCATCTGACTGGGAGGTGAGCCATGTCCCCTACACGCGCAGAAATCCGAGCGAAACTGTTGGCCGAAGCCGAACGGTCGATCGAG
>JAGOBP010000598.1 GCA_017999195.1 Thermoflexales bacterium | reverse complement strand
CGAAATTAGGCGTGTCGATCAAGCACGAAATCTTAATCGGCACGCGCGCCCGATCGAGTAGCGTTGCTAAATCGGGCACACCGCGCACGCCCATCATCTTGACGTAGGTCTCGGCGTTGAAGGTGGGGAATGAGATGCAGACTCGATCGTACAAGTTGAACGTATCGAGTTTCTTCAACGCCAAGCGCGCATTGGTGTGTAAAGCATATTGCGTCTCTGATGGCAAATGACTACGCAACAGATCAAGCAAGCGCGCTTCGTGCCGATACAACTGCGGATCAGTCGTCGTGCCCGTGAACACCACTTGCTTAATCGCATGGTGAACGATCAGGTCCATAAACCGATCGAGGTTGCGCGGCGGGAACTCATCCAGGTTGTTTACGCTCAGGCGCGGATCGATCTGCTGGCCGATACAGAACGGACAGCGGGCATTGCACGGTCCGGCGAATAAGATGTTGGCGAAATCGAAAGACATGTTTGACCACGAAGGGCACGAAGAACACGAAGAAAGATTTAGTGGACTTCGTGTTCTTCGTGGTTCATATTTTTAAGCCGCGGTAGGTGTTAGTTTTAGCGCTTCAAACTCCGGCTGCCAGATTTTGCGCCAACCGCGCACCGGGCGAGTGCGTTCACCGCGCACCAACTTGAGCAGATGCTCTTGCACAGCGGGCGCGTAAAACAAGGCGATGACGCCGTTGTAGTTTTGCGCACCGAGCGGCGTCAGGCGCAGCGTCGAGGAGATGTATTCCATCAAGCCGCGCTCGATCACAAAGGCCACTTCACGCGGGAAAGCAGCCTCTAGCGATAGGCCGAATTTGCCCTGAAAAGCCGCCAAATTGATCGCACCAAAGTAAAACGAGACGGAGATCATTTTGCCCATGGCCGCCTCGCGCGAGAGGTGATACAGGTCTTGCAGCGGCAAGCGGCCCGCTTCAATCTTCTGCTGATACAGTGTCAAATTCTTGCCCGCCGCGCCCGCGTTATACGACAACGTGTGATGCGACAACGTCTGCGCGCCCAGCCCCAGCCCCAGATACGGCGTGCCATTGATCACGCGCTCGGTTAGGTAATCACTCGTGCCCGGATCACCGGCGAGTTTGCTGTAGGTGTTTTTGCCTGCATTCGCTTCATAGCCCGCCGCGCTCAACATCTCTTTTGCCAGCGTTTGCATGGCGTGAATTTGATCGAGCGTGACCTGATCGGCTTGGGCGGCAATGCGCGTGCCTTTGTACCGCATGCGATAGAGCGTGATGTATTCGGGCGCGAGGTCGATGGCGTGTTGCAGCGTCTCCTGCCAACTCCGCAGCGATTGGCGCGCAAAGCCGTACATCACATCGACGTTGAACTTTGCGAAGCCCGCCGCGCGGATGGCATCGCGCGCCTGCAAGTTGATGTCCGCCGCTGAAGCGGTGCGCCCCAACGCCTTGAGCAAACTCGGCTGAATGGTTTGCACACCCATGCTGATGCGCTCGATGCCGAGGTGGCGCAGGTCGCGCATTTTCTGCGGATCATTTGCCGCGATGCGGGGTGTCGTCTCGATGCTGATCTGCATCCCGGCCTTGAACTGAAAGTGTTTGTGCGCGGCCTCGATGACGCGGGCAGTGTTCGCGACTTTGGGCAGGGCGGGTGTACCGCCGCCGATGTCGAAGCCGATCAAGGTCTTGTGGGTTGAGTCGATGGCGCTGCCCCACAGTTCAAACTCGCGCATGAGTAGATCAAAGTAAGTGTCTTCGGCGGATTGATTGTCTTTGGGATCGACGACGGTGTATTCGCAAAACGAGCAGCGTTTTTCGCAAAACGGCACATGCACGTACAAGCCCAAGTGATCGATGCCGTCCCAGGCTTGGGCCGCCACCCGATCAACCTCCGCTTCCCGACGGGTGACGCGATAGGGCCGCATGGTCGTCACGTGGCCGATCGGGTAGGCGGTATTCGCCAGGTGATGTTCGCTCAATCCGGCGGCGAAGACCTCGGCCGGATCGAAGTGTTGGCGGTCGGCAGATGCGGTCGTGTTCCAGTTCATGATCGGTCTCCTTGTTCTTGGTGTCGAAATTACACTAACTTGGACCAAGAAAGATGCGCTTCGAAAAGCGCAATTAGTGTATTTATGACACTAATATAATCGAGAATGGGGTGGCTGTCAAGAGGCAATCATGCTGCGAGTGTGGGGCATCGTTTTGCAGACGGGATCTTCCGGCGATTGAAATCGCGGCAACAACCACACAAAGTCGGCCTGCGCCGACTATCTTCCAGCCGACGCAGGTCGGCTTGGTGTAACTGTAGGCGCGATTTCAATCGCCCGTGCAGATGGCCGAAAACTGCCGATCAGCCTGATCATTCCAACAGTGTGAGCGCGAGGCGGGGCGGGTATGCTTATCGCACGAGGGACGATCATGAGCCAGATACTTGACCGAGTAACGGATGTTGATTTGCTGGACGCGTACTCCAACGCGGTGATCGGCGTGGCAGAGCAGGTCAGCCCGGCGGTGGTGAACATCGAGGTGAATCGCGGCGCGAATGGCAACGGGCAATCTTCACGGCGAGCGCGTTTTCCGAACGAACGACGCGGCACCGGATCGGGTTTCATCTTCACGCCCGATGGTTTTATCTTGACTAACAGCCATGTCGTTCACGGCGCAGCCAGCCTCGATGTGATGCTGAGCGATGGTCGTGAATTCAAGGCGCAACTCGTCGGCGATGATCCCGCCACCGATCTGGCCGTGATCCGCATCGCTGGCGGAAACTTGATCGTGGCGGCGCTGGGCGATTCGAGCAAGGTGCGCGTGGGGCAGGTGGCCATCGCGATTGGCAACCCGTATGGCTTTCAAACGACGGTCACGGCGGGCGTGGTCAGCGCCTTGGGGCGATCACTGCGAACCGACTCCGGCCGATTGGTCGATAACGTGATCCAGACGGATGCCGCACTGAATCCGGGCA
>JAGOBP010000596.1 GCA_017999195.1 Thermoflexales bacterium | reverse complement strand
GTCGCCGAAGTCTTTCCGCGCCTGTTCCACCACAGTCGGAAACTCAATGATGCCCGGCATCCTGCACCTCCGTTAGCACGTGCTATGCCGGTTTTAACACCTTTTTAGCAGTTTGCAAAAGTTCAGTTCTAACGCAAACCGCGCGGACTCGACGGAGTCCGCGCGGTTTTGATTTAACCTGAAATAATCTTACCGGGCCAATTGCAGATATGGCAAACTGTCAGTGATTAATTCGATGTTGGGCAATTCCAGACTAAACAGCGGTGGCTGGGGCAGCGTGCGCAACATATTCAGTACATCAGGAAAATCAATCACGCCGTCGCCAAACGCCAGATGCTCATCGGTGGTGCCGTGATTGTTGTGCAGGTGCGTGTAAACCAGATGATCGCCCAACTGCCGCACCCACTCGCGTAGCGGCAAGTGTGAATACAGGACCGCGTGGCCAACATCCAAACACGCCTTCAAATACGGCGATTGAATTCGATCCAGAATCCGCACGATGATGGCCGGATCGGGTTCCCACATATTTTCCAACAACAGCGTAATACCATACTGCTCGGCCTGCTCGGCCATGGGCGTCCAGAAGGCCACCTGACGCTCCACCCAACCGGGCAGATAACTGGGATGATCGACCAGCGGCAAATAATTGGCGTGAAAATCGATATACTTCACGTCCAGTTCGCGGCCGATCTCCAGATTGTGCAGATAACGCTCGCGGGTCAACGCGACCAGCCGCAAATCCGGGCTGCCGCTGACCAGATCGATATACGCTCCGTGCATCGATCGCAACCCGGTGAACCCGTCCAGCGCTCGCGCGTAGCGATCCAGCAAGCTACGCCAGTCGCCGTCCAGCACATTGGGATCAGAAAACTCCTGCATTTCCAGTCCCACGCCGTACTGGCGGGCCACTCTCAAATGTTCGGCCAGGTCGCCGTAATGTTCAACCGAGATGAGCGCGCGATCCATAATGTTCACCACTCTCTTGGCATTGTACAACAAATCAAGTCAATCGCCAATCAACTCTGCGTGCCAAACGTGTTACGGATACGTTACAAGCCGACGATTGTCGGCTCGATGGCCATCGGCGTAATGCGCAGCAGACCGATTTGCGGACCAGGCGTATTGTAGTAATCGGGTGCCACCGGGCCGGGATTGAACAGCAACACACCCGATCGGATTTCCGTGAAAACCCGGTGGGTGTGCCCAAACACGATCGCGTCCACCTGCCCGAACGATTCCGCCACGATCTTCAGGTAATACTCTTCGCGATAGCCCAGCCGATCATGTACCTTGCCCGTCAGGTATTTGACCAAACCACCATGACCGTGCACCAATCCGATGCGGCGGCCCTCGATTTCAATCACACGCGTCAACGGCAGTCCGTGCCCTACCAGATCGGCGTTACCGGCCACCGCCTGCACTGGCGCGATGCGCCCCAGATCGATCAGCACCTGGCGCGATGTGATGTCACCCGCATGCAAAATCAAATCCACGCCCTGCAGGGCGTCGGCCAACCGATCGGGCAGCCGCGCCAAACGCTGCGGCACGTGCGTATCGGCGACGATGCCAAGAAGTGCCATAGCTCGTCCTACGCCAGCAAGGCCCGAATGTCGCGCTGCGCCTGTTCGCTGGACGTGAAGTGCACGCCGTGCATGCCCAGCGCATTGCACGCCGCGATGTTGACCTGCACATCGTCCAGAAAAATTGCTTCATCGGCGCGCACGTCCAACCGATCGAGCGCCAGTTGATAAATACGCGGATCGGGCTTCATCATCTTCTCTTCGGCCGAAATCACCAGCGCATCAAAGGCATCTGCGATGGGCACGGTCGTGTGAATCAGTTCGCGCATGCCGCTCCACGCATTGCTGATCAGACCAGTCTTAACCTGGGGGCGCACGCTGCGAATAAACGCCATCAGTTCTTCGTCCAGAAAATCATCTGCGAAGAACTCCACGCGAAACGTCTCCGCCGTCAGCCCGATGCGCGCGACAGCCAGTTCGCGCGCCACGGCTTGCCAGAACTCTTCTTCGCTGATCGCGCCGTGCTGGCCTTGCATGGACAGTTCGCCGCCAAACACGCGATTCTCCAGCGTCAACGGCGTTAGCCCCAGGCGAGCCTCCAGGGCACGCCGTGATCGATCGGTGCGCGTTCGCACCAGCACCCCGCCAAAATCCGTAATCAATGCTCGAATCATAATGACCTTGTTCCTTATCTACTGGTTTGCTTCTTCCCGGATGGCCTTAATATGCGCCGGTGAGGTGCCGCAGCAGCCGCCCACAATGGCCGCCCCCTGCTCGATCCAGCGCCGCGCGTGACGCGCATACGCAGCCGGCTGCACATCATCGGTTAGCGTCCAACCGATCGCGTCATCGGCGTGACCGACGTTGGCATACAGGCCAAGCGGGCCACGCCAGGCCGCGCGCAATTCCGCCCAGGCGCGATCGACGTAAACTAACGGCACACAGTTTACCATGATCGCGGTTGGCTTCAGGTTAGTCAATGCCGCTACGGCGGAGGCAATCGTTTCACCGCTGAGCAGCGTCATTGGCGCGGCGACATCTTCTTCAGCCACCGTCGGTTGATCCGGCGCGCGGCCGTTTGGTCCGACGACGAAACTGACGCACACCGACAAGCCTGTCGCTGCGGCACATTCTGCCGCAATCACGGCCTCACGGATCGAGTTCATCGTTTCCACTAACAACAGATCGCAACCCGCCTCGGCCAGATCGCGCGCCATCTCCAGATGCTCGGCGTGCAGTTCTTCAGCGGAAGGGACAAGCGCAGGCGAATAACAATCCTCCAGCGGCGACATCGATCCGGCGATGTAGGCCGTGCGCCCACTGTGTGCAATCGCCTCACGCGCCAGGGTCACCGCCAGTTGAGTCAGTTCGCGGGTTCGCTCACCGACACCCGCCCGCGTCAACGTGCGGCGATGCGTGCGAAA
>JAGOBP010000597.1 GCA_017999195.1 Thermoflexales bacterium | reverse complement strand
CCGGTTACACCGTGACCGTGGATGCCAACACCAACCTCGATACGCGGCGCGGCCTGCCCGCCGTCGGCGCGATTGCCGAAGTGAAGGCCGAGCGCCAGCCCGACAACTCGCTGCTCGCGGTGCGCGTCAAGATTGAAGACGAAGGCGATTTTGCCAACGAAGCCGAATTCAAGGGTGTCATCAGCGGCCTCACCGGCAGCGGCCCGTACAGCATGCAGGTGGCGGGGCATACCGTCAACACCGATGTCGCCACCGTCATCTCGGGCACGCTGGCCAACGGCGTCCTGGTTGAAGTGTACGGCGTGCTGCAACCGGACAACTCGGTACTGGCGACACGCATCCACGTGGAAGACCCCGTCAACGACGAAGTGGAATTCGTTTCGACCATCACCACGTTGCCGGCCAATTTCATCGGCACCTGGACCTTTGGCAACGGGCAGACCGTGACCGCCGATGCGAACACCTTGATCGATCAGAGTCGCGGCGCGGCGCAGGCGGGGGCGTCGGCCGAAGTGAAAGCGGTGAAGCAATTAGATGGGACGTGGCTGGCGGTGCGGATTCAGGTAGAAGACAATTAAGCGCTTGACAGGCTAAAGCAACTGGCCGCGACCGAGAGGTTGGCGGCCAGTTGCGTCTTAGATCATAAAGGAGTCTCATGTCGAAATCGATTCGTTCACTCACCATCGTGATCATCAGTACGCTCGTTTCACTCTGGGGCATCACAGCGGTTCTCGCCGCCCCGATGGGGCCGGTCGTGCCGACCGGTCTCGGCAGCCCCACGGTCATCGCCGTCACCGCGCCCGACTCGCAACGGCCGCAATTGGCGTATGCCAACGCCATCACCCACGCCGTGTGGGTCGATGCAGGCTGGATCGTTCACAGCCGCAACACCGGACTCAGTTGGACCGCGCCGATCTCAGTCGCCTTCGGCGATGATCCGGCGTTGACGGTCGATTCAGCCGGTATGCCGCATCTCGCGTTCACCACCTTGATCAGCGGCACGTTGAATGTCTATCACACGCGTTACAGCGCCAATGCGTGGAGCGTGCCGTTGCAAGTGTCAGAAGGTGTGGGCAACACCTCCGCGCCCGATATCGCCGTTGCGCCCGATAATTCGCTATCCGTCGTGTGGAGCGAGGGCGTTGCGAAGCAGCTGCATCTGGCCCGCTCGACGAACGGGGGGCAGACTTGGCCGGATGTCGCGCCGATTTTTGCCGCTAATGGCAGCGCGCCCAAAGTCGCCATCGGTGCGGATGGTGTCACGCACGTCGCGTGGCAAGACGATACCGGCGCACCGTTTCGCATCAAGCACGCGCAGCGCTTCACCAGCACCTGGACTTTGATCGATGTGGTGTCTGATGAGACGGCCAGTTCCTTTGCGCCAGACATCGCGGCGAATGGAAACGAAGCCCATCTGGTGTGGCAGCAATCGTCGGCGATACTTTACACGCACGGCGTCAACCTGAACTTCGCCGCGCCCACCACGCTCTCGACCGGCTCGGCCAGCGCCCCGAAAATCATTGCGGTTACGACCGCATCGCTGGCAGCCGCGTGGGATGCGGGCACATCAATCTCATTGCGCGTGAATGACGCTGGCATCTGGGGCACACCGTTGACGCTGGGCACGAATGCGTCCGGTGCGGGTCAGCCCACCTTAGCGGCAGGGCCGATCGGCGCGGTGTATGCCGCGTTTACGTGGGGGGCAACCAATAGTCGCGACATTGCCTTCAACGCCTACACGCCGGATGTTGCACCGAACTTGCCCGCGACCCCGCTCTTGATCGCACCGCCCAATGGCACCGTCACGACGACGAACTCGATCGGTTTGCAATGGCAATCGGGTGGCGGCACGCTCACCGGCTACAACGTCGAGGTGGATGGCAGTGTCATTACCACCTCGAACACGACGTCGATCACGCTGTTGGCATTGGGCGTTCATAGTTGGCGCGTGCGCGCTTACAATGGCAGCGGTTATTCCGACTGGGCCGCGCCGTGGACGATCGAGGTGGCGAACACCTTGCCCGCACCGGGCACACCGAACCTGATCGCGCCGGCGGCGGGCGCGTTTACGACCACCACTGCGCTCAATCTGATATGGCAAATCGGTGCGGGAGGCACGCCTGCCGGTTACAACGTTGAACTGAATGGTGCGCTCATCACGACGACGAGTCCGGTGTCGGCGGTGGTGCTGTCGCCGGGCACGTACACATGGACGGTGCGCGCCTTCAATGCGACCGGCTATTCGGCGTGGGCCACCGCCTGGTCGTTTAAGATTTTGCAGCCTCGCTTGTTCTTGCCGTTGATCAGGCGCTAAGCCATTGCGCAGCGCACAATCGCCATCGGATAAAATCCGACGGCTAAAATAGCCCAACCCGCGCCGCGGGTTTTCTAACACGGGCCGTCGATTTGAATCGACGGCCCGTGTGCGGCTTGATCGTTACGGTATAATGAGCGCAACCTCATCGTCAGGATTACGCATGTACCGGGTGTCACACCGCTTAAGCCAACTTAGCCTGGCGCGGCAATTTATGCTGGCCAACTTGATCGTGCTGGTGATCAGCCTGTTGCTCATCGGTTGGTGGGTTGGACAGCAAATCGAAACGGGCGTAATCGATCGCACCGCCGGGCAGACAGCCTTGTATGTCGATAGTTTTGTCGATCCCGCCTTGCAAGGACTCGCGCCCGATGAAGCGTTAACGGCCGATCGGGCGGCCCAGCTCGATCGGTTGGTGGCCGACACGCCGCTGGGCGATCACATCGTGGCCTTCAAAATCTGGAATCCGCAGGGCCGTATCCTCTATAGCACAAACCCGACCTTGATTGGACAAGTGTTTCCGCTTAAAGACGAACTGGCCCGCGCCATCCAGGGCGAAGTCGTCTCGCACATCACCGACTTGGCCGATGTTGAAAATTTGCTGGAACGCGGGCAATATACGACACTGCT
>JAGOBP010000595.1 GCA_017999195.1 Thermoflexales bacterium | reverse complement strand
TGCCGCCATCCGCACCCATGATCGACAGCGCCATGTCCGCCATCACCTTGCCCGTCTCGGCAAAGTCCACCTGCGCGATGAACAACTGCTCACCGTCAGCCGACGGAATCGGCGAGTCCCACGTCACCACCGTCATGCCCTTGTCGCGCGCGGCCTTCGCCGCCGGCACCAACTGATCGCCCGCGTTGTTGCCGATCATGATCGCCTTCACGCCTTGCGTCGTCGCATTCGTCAGAATCTCGATCTGACCCGCCACGCTGTTCTCAGGCGTCGGCCCCAGAAATTCCAACTTCTCCGGATTCTTCAATTCCGCGTGCGCTTCCTGCGCGCCGGTGTTCGCTTGATCAAACACTGCAATACCCAGGAACTTCGGCAACAGCACCATCTTCACGGCTTGCGCCGGAGTCGCCTTCGCCACCGTCGCCGCGGGCGCGGGCGCATCGCCGACTTCCTTATCGATGTTGTCTTTATTGTAGACGCTGAACGGCCCCATCACCACTCGCAAACCACCCGGGCGGGTCGGGTCCTTCTCGATCGTGTACGTGCCCATGCGGCCCGCTTCGAACTGCTCGCCCTCGGCGCCCTTCATCGCGCCGGTCGCGATCAAGTACGTGGCGTAGTAGGTCACGTAACCCAAATCCTTGAAACTCCACAGCGCGAATTCAGGCGCGCAGCCGTTCTTGGTGTACGACGCCATCTCGGCGGGCAGGCCCAGACCGCTGACCTTCACCTTGTCGCACAACTGCTCGTCCTGCATCGCCTTCGCCGCCGCCGTGATGCCCACCGTCGTCGGCGCCATGATCAACTTCATATCGGGATACTTGTCCACCAACGCCAACGCCTGCTTGTAACTCGTCTCCGATTGGTCGTTGCCGTACACCACATCCAGCAACTCCAACTTCGAATACTTGGCGTCCTTCAGCGTCGTCTTCAGCGACTCGATCCACGCGTTCTGATTCGACGCATCCGGCGAGGCCGACAGCACCGCAAACTTGCCGCCGTCCGCACCCATGATCGACAACGCCATGTCCGCCATCACCTTGCCCGTCTCGGCAAAGTCCACCTGCGCGATGAACAACTGCTCGCCATCGGCCGACGGAATCGGCGAATCCCACGTCACCACCGTCATGCCCTTGTCGCGCGCGGCCTTCGCCGCCGGCACCAACTGATCGCCCGCATTGTTGCCGATCATGATCGCCTTCACGCCCTGCGTCGTCGCGTTCGTCAAAATCTCGATCTGACCCGCCACGCTGTTCTCGGGCGTCGGCCCCAGAAATTCCAACTTCTCCGGGTTCTTCAATTCCGCGTGCGCTTCCTGCGCGCCGGTGTTCGCTTGATCAAATACCGCGATGCCCAGGAACTTCGGTAGCAACACCATCTTCATGGCCTGGCCGGGCGTGGCCTTCGCCACCGTCGCTGACGGCGCAGGCGCGACCGGCGCTTTGGTCGGGTCGGCCGGCTTCGGCTGCTCAACGGCCTTGGTCGGTTGAGCGGGAGCGGGCGCAGCGGTCGGGGCTGCGGCCGGCGCACACGCCGCCAGCAGCATGCCTAACACGGCGAACAACACGACTGTCTTCTTAAACATCTTCATCCTCCTGAGGGTTTGGGAATGTCGAAGTGGTTCAACTGATTCGGGTTCGCACCATCACACACTCTGCGCCGGTTGGCCTCCTTTCCGCTCGTCGACGGGCCGCGCGGCTCGCGCATAGCGGCGGCGGTTCCAACGCTCGCGCAGCGACCGCACGAGGTTGGGCAGCAGCACCGACAGGATCAACAGCGCACCGATCACGCCGGTCTGCGTATTGCCGCTGATATTCATCAAGCCCATACCATTCCGTAAATTCAACACAATCAGAATCGACAGCAGCACGCCAAATAACGAGCCGGTGCCGCCGAAGATACTCACCCCGCCCAGCAACACCATCGTGATCACGTCCAACTCAAACCCGATGGCCGTGTCGCCGCGCACCGCGCCCAGACGGGCCGTGAACAACAACCCGGCCAGCGCCGCGATCAACCCGGACGCGATGTACAGCGACATCTTCACGCGCCGCACATTGACGCCCGCATAGCGCGCCACGTCTTTATTGTTGCCGATGACGTACACGAAGCGACCAAAGGCCGTATATTGCAAAATCACGATGGCAATGATCAACAACACGAAGAACACAATCAACGCGAGCGGAAACGGCCCGATCAGCGGCTGCTGCCCCAACCGATTGAACCACTCGGGGAACGCCGTAATCGATTTGTCTTCCAGCAAAACGCGCGCCAGTCCGCGATAACCGATCAAGCCCGCCAGCGTCACCACCAGTGACGGCAGCCCCACGCGCGCCACCATGAAGCCGTTGAACGCGCCGCAGATTCCACCTACCGTCAGCGCGATGACGAGACCCAGTTCCATCGGCACTTCGCGCTTCCAGAGAAACGCCAACGTGCAGGCGGCCAAACCCATGATCGACGCCACCGACAGGTCAATTTCGCCGTTGATGATCACGAAGGTCATGATCAAGGCCACGATGATTTTCTCGATGGACAGTTGAAACAAGTTGATCTGATTATCCAGCCGCAAATAGAACGGCGTCTGCATCGTATTGTTGACGACGATGACGATCAACACCGCCAACAACAAGCCTTCCCAACTGATCAAGCGCCGCAGATTACGCATGGCCACCCTCCTGCGGGGTCGCGGTATCCGATCGGGCTTGCAACGTCCCGCGGACCCACAGTTTTCGTAGCCGATTCATCAACACAAAATCGATCGTGACTGCCATCAAAATCAACATACCCAGCAAGGCATCCACCCAGAATTCGCTGATTTGCAGCCAGCGCAGCAAACTTTGCTGCAACAGGTTGATCAGGGACGCACCCAGCATCGCGCCGATCATGGTGCCGGTGCCGCCGTTGGTGCTGACGCCGCCGACCACCGCCGCCGCGATGACCTGCATTTCCA
>JAGOBP010000083.1 GCA_017999195.1 Thermoflexales bacterium | reverse complement strand
GCACATGCGCGAGGGCCGTTTCCATGCCCATCGAGTCGTGGCCGAAGATCACCACACGCCGTCCCTTCAAGGCTTGCGTCGTGATCGCCGCTGAAGCCCAATCGACCAGCGCCTGCGCCGTGCCTTCCGTCATCACAGGATTCAAGCCGGTGTCGGGCCACGTGCCCACGTTGAGGTGCGACAAGCGCCCGTACTGCGCCAATGCACCGTTGATCGCGTGTGCGAAAACGACGCCGGGCTTCGGCCCGCTGTTGCCGCACGTAAAATTGATGGGCGTGTCTTTGGGGAATTGCTGCAATAGCGAAATCACGCTCAATTGTGGGAAGGCCCACGTATCGGGCGTGCAGACCAGCACCTTGACACCCGCATCTTGAAATTGCTTCGCCACGATGTCGGCCTGCGCTTCGCCATCGACGAGGATCGGCGCATACACCACGCGCGCGGGCGAACCGTCGGGCAGCTTCACCCGATCGGCCAGCGTGTCGGCCACCATCTTCACGACGTTCTGACACCGTAAGCGGCTATCCGGATTGATGCGCGGATCGCCCGCCACAAACACGCCAATCGCGGGCGTGTTACGCTCGTATTTCGCGACAGTATCGGCCAGTCCAATTGCTTTGCCCATATTTGCCTCCATGAAAGATGTGAAAAGTTAAAAATCAATGCGCGATCGCGCACTTCAGTTTTTCAGCAATCACTTGCGCCAGAATGTCATCAACAACCAGGTCACGCGCCGTCGGCTCGGCCCCGGTCTCGCGCAGCGCAACCGCCTGATGAGCCTCGATGATCCAATCGACCGCGAGCGCCAGCGGAATCTTGCCCGTGTCGATGACGAGGTTGAATGCATCGGCCGAATTCCACACAACATCATTATAAGATGATTCCACAAAAGTGCTGCGCACCCGATCATAGTGCTGCACCATCTCGGTGGCGTGCGCCAACTCGTCGATCTGTTCGCGCACCATCACCCGCTGCGCCCGCACCGCCAGCGGCGCTTGCGTGCGCACCGTCAACACATCGGCCAGCCCGCCCAGCACGGCAAAACCGCCGCGCCCGCGAATGACGACGTTGCCATGCTTAGCCAACGCGCGCAGCACGCGATCCAGCATGTCCTTCATCCGATTGTTGACTTCGTCGAAGCGCGACAGCAGGTTGGGCATCGACTCATACATTTCTTTGAATTCAACCAGCCCATATTCATCGAGAATTTTCTCGATCGACAGCGTGTCCACGTAATGATAGTTCAGCGCCGCAGCCACGCGCCGCGCAATCTCAGACGCCTCGCTGCCATATTCACCCGAAATCGTAATGACTGCCATGTTAGCCTCCTTACAGCCGTTCTACTGTGACCTGCCCCAAAACATTTTCAAAATCGGCCACCGAAAAGTGCCCCGCGCCTACCGTCAACGCATTCGCTGTGCCTGCGGCCACGCCATATTTCACCGCGTCCTCAAACGCAAAGCCACGCGTCAACCCAAACGTGATGCCCGCCAGTGTGCTGTCGCCTGATCCCACCGCACTCTTAATCGTAACTTGTGGCGGCTGGATGTGCCATATTTGATCGCGATTGGCAGCGATGGCCCCGTCAGGTCCGATCGAGATCACCACCAACGTATCATATCGAAAAGACAACTCACGGGCGGCCTGTGCCACACCCGATTGATCCTGCGGCGCTTTTCCGGCCAAATCTGCGAGTTCGGTCTCGTTGGGTTTCACGAGTAACGGTTTGGCCGTCACGCCCTGCCGCAGGGCCTCGCCGCTGCTGTCCAACAGCACCGGCACTTTCGCCTCATGCGCAATCGCGATCATGTCCCGATAAAAATTCAGCGGCACGCCCGGCGGCAAACTGCCCGAGAAAGTCACGGCTTCGTAGTCGGTGACGTGCGCTCGAAAAAACGCCTCAAATTCAGCCACTTTTTCAACCGGAACCGAATCGCCCTTTTCGTACAACTCAGTCAGCGTGTTATTCACCGGATCAAGAATCGACAGGCACGTGCGCGATTCAAAGTCCGTGTGAATAAACGCGGTGCCGATGCCCTCACTCTGCAAGCCGGTCTCGATAAACTGTCCGGCGAAGCCGCCCACCCAACCACCGACCACGGGTCGCTCACCCAGCGTCTTCAGCGCCCGCGCGACGTTGCAGCCCTTGCCGCCCGGAAACGCCAGTACCTGCTCCGGGCGCTGAATCACATTCAGTCGAAACGCATTCACGACGACCGTTTTATCAATCGCCGCATTTGGATTCACACACAAAATCATGATAGAAGACCCTGTCCACGAAGGACACGAAGATCACGAAGAAAAACTTAGTGTTCCTTCGTGATCTTCGTGGATCATCCCGCCTTGCCGGTTGCGCCGAAGAACTGAATGCGCTCCCGCACGCGCTCGAACATCGCATCGCGCGCCGGGCCAAGATATCGGCGCGGATCGATCTCATCCGCATTGGCCAGCACGCCGCGCGCGCCCAGCGTAAAAGCCTGGCTCAATTGCGTGGCGACGTTGCACTTGCACAAGCCCAATTTGATCCCTTGCGCCACATGCTCATCCTTCACGCCCGATGAGCCATGCAACACCAATGGAATATCCACCACCTCTCGAATCAACTTCAGTTGATCGAGATTCAGTTCCATTTCTTTCTGGCGAATGGCGTGTACCGAACCCAGCGCAATCGCCAGCGTATCGACGCCGGTCAAGTGCACAAACTCAGCCGCATCCGCTGGATCGGTATATTCAACGGCCTCATCGACTTTGCCTGTGCTATCGGCGCGCGGCACTTCGCCCATCTCCGCTTCGATGCAGGCGTTCACGGAATGCGCCATCTGCCGCAACTTGATGGTGCGTTTGACGTTCTCTTCGAAAGAGAACTCGCCGCCGTCAAACATCACCGACGTGAAGCCCAAGCTCAACGCCTGAATCACTTCGCTTTCGTCGGCGTGATCGAGGTGCAGGCCGATCGGCACACGCACGCTCTGCGCGGCGATGCGGCCGATCTCGGCCATGTAGCGCAGGCCCAACGTCACATTGCCGTCACCCACATGCTGCAAAGCGCGATGGCTGATCTGAATCAGCGCAGGCGCGTCTTCGATCTGTGCTGCCGCCACAATCGCCTGCACCTGCTCCAGTGTATTTGCATTGAACGCGCCGATGGCAAAGCCTTCGCGCTGCGCTCGTCGTATCCACGGTATCGGATTAACTAAAGTCATTGTTCATAGCCTGTTCAACCACGAATTCACGCGAATCGACGCGATAAAGACTTTATAGCGAAGATTCGTGTTGATTCGCGGATCAATTATTTTCCGGCTGCAAGATAATCTTACGGAAAGCGATGCGCCGCGCGCCGATGTCTTCAAACACCTGCGTGGCCGCTGTCAGCGGATAGCGATGCGAGATCATCGTGTCCATGTCCAACTGCCCATCCAGCAGCCGCGCCACCGATTCGGTCCATTCGTGGCCGGGGAACGGCGCGGAGTAGGACATGAAGCAGCCATTGAGGCGCAATTCCTTGCGCATCAAGTCTTCGATGAACGTCATCGGCAACGAGGCTTCCGGCGGTTGATTGCCGCCGCACACCACATTGCCGCGTGGCCGCGTCACTTGAATGGTCTGCGCCAACGCTTGCGGCGAACCCGCGCACTCCAGCGCCACATCGACGCCATCGCCCGTGAGCCGCTTCACTTCGGCCTTCACATCGTCGCGCGTGGGATTCAGCGTGACGTGCGCGCCGAGTTTCTTGGCGGTGGCGAGGTTCTCATCCACGACATCCGTGCAGATGATGAGCTTCGCGCCGAGAATGCGCAGCCATTGAACCGCCATCAGCCCGATCGAGCCTGCACCCAACACAATAGCGCTTTGCCCAGCCTCGAAGTTGCCCAGATCGAGAATGTGCCGCGCCACGGTGGACGGTTCGATCAACGCGGCGGCTTCAAAGGGCAAATCGTCCGGCAAAATAAAGGCGTTCGACTCGCGCATCTCCACATATTCGGCAAAGCCGCCGCTCTGCCGTGAACCGATGAACGAATACGAATGGCACGCCGAGTAGCGGCCCGCTTTGCATTGCTCACATTCGAAGCACGGCACTAGCGGGATGATGGCCGCGTGCTTGCCAACCATACTTTCGTCAACGCCTGCGCCGACCGCGCTGATTACGCCCGAGCACTCGTGCCCCAGAATCAGGTTGTACATCCGGTGGCCCTTGACGTACCGGCTGATGTCGGAGCCACAAATCGAGACGGCTTTGACTTTCAAAATCACATTGCCCGGTTGGGGCGTGGGCGTGGGCACGTCTCGAATCGTCATCACGCCCTTGTTTTCCAGTATCGCTGCTTTCATACACTCCAGTCCTGTGTTGTGCTACAGCGCCATCGGCTTCAAGCCGATGGCTAACCAGCATCAAGCTCGCTGCACGATCTTTCAATTATTGGCCGTCGATTTCAATCGATGGCCACGGCTGTGCCAATGGCCGCCAAGCGATCGAAATCGGGCAGCAATTTGCGCGAAACGCTCATATACACTTCGAACAAGTCGGCATATAGCGCGTGCCGTTCAGCCGACGGTTCAAACACCTGCCGCTTGGGCAGTAACCGTTCCACGCACGCGCCGATGTCGTCACTCAGGCCCACGGCTTTGGCCGTCATGGCAAACAAGCCCAGCGAATGGCCGCCCTCGCCGCCATCGGCCCGCCGGGCCACGACGAACGGTCGGTTGTAGATGTCCGCCTTGATCTGACACCACGTCGCGCTGTGCGTCGCGCCGCCTGATCCCAGGCATTCGCCAATCACCGCGCCCTTCGCCTCCGCGATGCGGATGTTGTCATACACTGCAAAGGCGCAGCCTTCCATGATGGCGCGCAGCAGCTCGGCGCGGCTGGTGGCATACGACAACCCGAAAAAAACGCCGCGCGCGTGAGTGTTCCACAACGGCGTGCGTTCGCCCGCCATGTAGGGCACGTAAATCACGCCGTGCGCGCCGGGCGCAGTCTGCGCCACTTGCGCGCTAAAGGCATCAAACGAATCGGTTGTGCCCAACACCTCGCGGAACCAGCCCAATGATCCGCCGCCGACGGTGCCGCCCTGCAACAAATACTGATGAGGCAACACGTGATGCGAAAAAATCAATTGCGGTTCAACCACCACCCGATCGAGACTGATGGCCATACCGCCCGCTTGCCCGCCCTGCTCGTTGGTGTGACCCAGCCGCGTCACGCCCGCGCCTAGCGCACCCACAGCGGCGTCCAGACAACCGACCAAGACCGGAATGTCCGCGGGCAAACCCAACTCATTGGCCGCCACAGCCAATAACGGTCCGGCAATATCCGTACACTCAGCCAACCGCGGCATCTTATCGAGTGGAATGCCGATCAACTCCGCCGCCCACTCATCCCACTGTGCGCGGCACATATCGAAGAAGTGATAGCCATACGCCTGAGTGTAGTCGCAGGTGAATTCGCCCGTCATCTTGGCCACGATGTAACCCGACGACGTGAGTAATTTGTAAGTCTGATCAAACACCTGAGGACGATGATGCTTCAGCCACAACAACTTCGGCGTAATGTACGCAGAATCGATCGGATTGGCCGCCAACCCGATCAGCTGATCGGCTTCCGAGAGATGATTCAGCCACTGGGTTTCAGCCTCGGCGCGACGATCGAGCCAGATCATAGCGGGATACAACGGTTCGACATTTTTATCGACAGGCACCAGCGTCCAGCCAATGCCATCCACGCCGATGCCCGCGATGTCACGCGCATCAATGCCGCTCTGCGCCACGACCTGCTTCACTGTCGCGCAGATGGCCGCCCACCAGACATTCGCATCGATCTCCGCCCAGACCGGCTCAGGCCGATTCAACGCATACGCCTGTGACGCTTCCGCCAACGTGCGGCCAGATTCGTCCCAGAGCGCGGTCTTCACGCTGGACGTGCCTTGATCGATGGTGAGAATGTAACGATGTGCCATAGTCCAAGTCAAACCACGGATTACACAGATGTCACGAAAGATGAAGAAAAATCAGTGGAATCCGTGTAATCTGTGGTCCGTTGTTACGCGGCAATAACGCCGTCCAAATCCCACAGGTCTTCCCAGTCCTTCGCGCCTTCCCACAAAAACACTTGGCCCTTGATCAAGCGGCAGTTCTTATCGATGGCGGCAATGGCTTGCATTTCGGCCTCCGTTAACGGATCGACCGTGGCGCAAGCCAGATTGCCCGCATATTGATCGGGATAAATGGAGAAGGGAATGGGCACTTGCCCGCGCTGCACTGCCCACTTGATGCACACCACGGCGGGATGCACCCCCAACCGATTGGCGATCTGCACGATCACGGGGTCTTCGATGTCCACGGTATCGTCGGGGGTCTTGTCGCGATCGGGCCGCGTCGGTGATCCGATCGGGCTGAAGCCGATCGGTTGGATGCCGCTCTCGCGCACGAAGTTGAATAGTTCAGGCTGTTGAAAATGCGGATGCAGTTCCATTTCATTGGCAGCCGGTTTGATGCGCGCATCGCGCAGCAACAACTTCAACTTCGGCATGGTCATGTTGGACGTGCCGATGTGACGCACCAGGCCCGCATCCACCAGGCGCTCCATCTGCCGCCACGTCTTCATATAATTCTCGTGGATGTACGGCACCGCATGCGGATCGCGCGAATCAACGCTGACGCCGGGCGCGTGAAAATTGGGGAACGGCCAATGAATGAGATATAAATCCAGATAGTCTAGTTGTAAATCTTTCAACGTCTTTGCGCATGACAACAACACATCGCCGTCGCCGTGCATGTTGTTCCACACCTTCGACGTGATCCACAACTCTTCGCGCTTCACACCCGCGCGCATGGCGTTACGCAGCGCCGGACCGATCAGGTGCTCGTTGCCATAGACGGACGCGCAATCAATGTGACGATAGCCGATCGAGATGGCGCCTTCCACGGCGGCCGCAATCTGCTCGCCCGTAAAGCGATCGGACCCGAACGTGCCCAGCCCAACGGCGGGAATCTTCGCGCCGGTGTAAAGCGTGCGATACGGAACAGTGGTGGGATCAATTGAAGTGGACATCATAAGTCTCGCTTTCGGCTAGAGTAAATGCTTAAGAATGCGAAGCGCGCGAAACACCGCTCGACCGACGCACGATCATCTCGACTGGCAGGACAATCTCCTGGCACGCTTCAGGCGCTTTGCCGGTCAAGCGCGCCACCAGCAATTGGGTCGCCATGCGCCCCATCTCATATGCCGGTTGAGCGGCCACCGTGAAGAATGGGAAAGTCAGTAAGTTTGGCGGCAAATCATCGAAACTGACCATCGCGATGTCGTCAGGCACGCGCAGTCCGGCATCTTGAATGCTTTTTAGCGCGCCAATCCCGATCATGTTATTCGCGGCAAAAATGGCCGTAGGATGCGGCTCGACGGTCAATAACCGCTGGATCATTTCGTAGCCGCTGGTCTGATTGAACGCGCCGTAGACTATCAAATTAGGGTCGGGGCGCAAACCGGCTTCGGTCATCGCGCGCTGATAGCCCGCCAGGCGATCTTCGGCAGTAGACACACCCATCGGGCCGCTGAGAATTGCGATGCGCTGATGTCCTAGTTCGATCAGCAAGCGGGTTAATCGATATGCGCCGTCTTCGTTCTCGCACCGCACCACATCCACATTCGCGCCGGGCGGCATCCGCCGATCGAGCACCACGACGGGCGTAGCTTGCTTGCGGATCACATCCAACGAAACCGAGGTGCTGCGCGCCGGAACCAGCAAAATCCCGTCGACTTGCTGCTGCAATAAGACTTGCAAGTACTTCTGCTCTTCGACATCGGATTCATCGGTGTTGCAGAAGACCACGGTGTAACCGGCATCGCTGGCGGTATCTTCAACGCCGCGCGCGAGGGTGGTGAAGAAGGGATTGGTGATGTCGGTGATGACGAGGGCCAGCGTGTTGGTACGTTTCGAACGGAGACTGCTGGCCAACCGATTGGGCACATACTCCAATTCGGCGATGGCGGCTTCCACGCGGGCGCGCGTGTCCTGACTGAAATAGCCGGAATTGTTGACGACTCGGCTAACGGTGATGGGTGCAACACCAGCGCGTTTGGCTACATCGTGAATGGTCGCCATGCGATCTCAGTCTGGGCCTTTGGGCAAAACGGCCACGCGATATGGTACGGGTACCACAGCACATCGAAAAAAAAGCCTATAAGTGCAAGTGGTTCAGGTGTAAGCGGTGGTAACCTCGCCCTATCGAATGGGACATGGGGCTGTCCGCAGCGGACAGCCCCATGTTTTACGTCGTAATCAGTCTAGTCGTACAACACGGCGGCGATCGCGGGATCGTCGATGTTGGTCTTATCGAACCACTTGAAGCCGGTGTCGATGTTCTTCTCGAGCTTCTCGCCCTTCATCGCCTTGACCGCGGCTTCGACGCACTTGTAGCCGATGCCGATCGGGTCCTGGGTGATGGCGCCCGCTTCGAAACCGGAGCGGATGGCGTCCTTCTGCTGCTTGCCCGAGTCGTAGCCGATGATGGTCAGCTTGCCGTTCATGTTCAGTTCCTTCGCGGCATTCAACACGCCGATGATGGAACCTTCATTCGCGCCGAAGTAGCCCTTGAGGTTGGGGTGCGCGCCGATGACGGCCTTGGCAATGTCGGTGGACTTGAGCTGATCGCCGCCGCCGTACTGGGTGTCGACGATGGTGATGTTCGGGTACTTGGCCTTGATTTGATCGGTGAAGCCCTTGACGCGATCGATGCCGGTGCGGCTGGTCTGATCGTGGGCGATGACGGCGACTTCGCCGGAACCACCGATCAATTCGGCCATCTTATCCGCGGCGGCGGAGGCGGCGGCAATGTTGTCCGTCGACGCGGTGGCCAACGGGATGTCGCTGTCCACGCCAGAGTCGAAGCCGATCACGGGCACGCCGGCGGCTTTGGCTTTTTCGAGCAGCGGGATAAAGGCCTTGGAGTCAACCGCAGCGAGGCAGATGGCGGCCGGCTTCTTGTCGAGCGCGGTCTGGAACATCTCGACCTGCTTGTCAACCTGCGCCTCAGTCTCGGGGCCTTCGAAGGTAATGTCAACATTGAATTCCTTGGCAGCCTTCTCTGAGCCAACCTTGACGGCTTGCCAGAACTGGTGCTGGAACCCCTTCGAAATGACCGGGATGTACGGCTTCTTAGCGGCGGCCGGGGCCTGGGTGGCCGGCGCAGCGGCGGGCGCGCACGCGGCAACCATCGCTACCACGAGCAACAGGACCACTACTACCGAAAACAACTTGTGGCTCTTCATCTTCAGATCTCCTTGGGTATGGTTTTCTTCATGCTCCACACGGAGCTTACAACCTGACAATAGGTGAGACGACTGTGGAACGGAAGTGGGCGCGAATCTGTGTTAGTTGATCGAGTCTTAGTCACCTCCTGGTCGCCCCTTACTTCCGGCGACGGCGATCCATATAGACGGCCAATACCAGAATTGTGCCGGTAACGACGATCTGCCACTCCTGCGGCACCGAGAGAATCCGCAAGCCGTTAGCGAGCACACTGATGACAAACGCGCCAATGACCGTGCCCAGAATTGTCCCCTCACCGCCACTCAGCGACGTGCCGCCGATGACGGCCGCGGCAATGGCATCCAATTCATAACCCGCGCCCAGCGCCGGCTGCGCCGAGTTGAGACGCGCGCCAATCAACACCCCGGCCAGACCGGCAAACAGGCCGCACAACATATACACCGCCGTCTGCCAGCGATCGACGTTGACGCCCGACAGCCGCGTGGCTTCCACATTGCTGCCCATCGCAAACGTGTAACGGCCCAGAATGGTCTTGGACAGAATGAAGGCCGCGATAATGGCCGCGCCGAACATGATCAACACCACATTCTTGATGGGATCAAGCGCGGGCACGATCGAGCCCAGCACCGACCCCATGGCCGTCTGATTGAAGATGGGCGCATCGTTGAAGTAGATAGGCTTCAACTGCGATACGACGAGGGATAAGCCTTTGGTCGCGTACAACATACCCAGCGTCGCCACAAAGGGCGGCACCTTCATCTTGGTCACCATCAAACCATTGAGCAGGCCGCAGAACGCGCCCGTCGCCAGCCCGGCCAGAATACCCACCAACACCGGCTGCTGCCAGACAATCATGACCTGCGCGGTCATGACAGCGGAAAAAGTCATGACCGTGCCGACGGACAGATCAATGCCGCCATTGATGATGACAAAGGTCACGCCCAGCGCCAGCACGCCGTTCACCGCAGTTGCCAACAAAATGCCGCCGATATTATCAGGCGTCATAAAGAACGGCGAGGCCAGGCTGAACACGACAACCAGGGCGATCAACCCGCCAAAGGCCAGGAACCGTTGCAGCGTATCGGATCGAAGTAGGGTCGGTCGTTGAGCAGTTTTAGCTTCCATGTGCAGGTATCCCCCAAAAAGGTAGAGGCTCGTGTGGGCTACTTGGCCAGCAGGGCTTCGCCGCGCTGGGTGGCGTACTGCATAATCTTTTCTTGCGTGGCGTCGGCAATGTTCAGCTCACCGGTGATCCGGCCTTCGCACATCACGACCACCCGATGGCTCATACGCAGAACTTCCGGCAATTCCGACGAAATCATAATGATCGATTTGCCCTGCTGCGCCAGTTCATTCAACAGCCGGTAAATTTCGCTCTTCGCGCCCACATCGATGCCGCGCGTCGGCTCGTCAAAGATCAAGATGCTCGTGTCGGCAGTCAGCCATTTGCCAATGATGACCTTCTGCTGATTACCGCCCGATAGGTTCCGCACCTTTTGCTGCAAACTCGGCGTCTTAATAGCCAACGACTGGACATGTTGTTGGGCCGTCAAGCGCGTCTTCGCCCGGTTAACTTGGCCCGTCTTGCCCACGAACTTTTTGAAAGCCGCCAGCACCACATTCTC
>JAGOBP010000594.1 GCA_017999195.1 Thermoflexales bacterium | reverse complement strand
CCGCCGATTGGTGAGTGGAGCGAACCCTTCGGCACAAAGCAGGTCGGCTCATCGGCCATGCCCTTCAAGCGCAACCCCATCAACGCGGAGAAGATCGATTCGCTGGCGCGTTATCTGGCGCAATTGCCGCGCGTGGCGTGGGATGATGCCGCCTTCTCGCTTTTGGAACGTACTTTAGATGATTCCGCCAATCGACGGGTGATCTTGCCCGAGGCGTTCTTGTGCGCGGATGAACTCCTGATGACGGCCAAGAAATTGATCGAGGGGTTGAAGATCGATCGATCGGGCGTGGACCGGAACTTCGCAACGTATGCGCCGTTTGCGGCCACTGAACGGCTGCTGATGGCGATCGGCAAAGCGGGCGCCGATCGACAAGTGATGCACGAAGTGATCCGCGAGCATGCGCTGACCGCCTGGGCCGAAGTCAGCGCGGGGCGCGCCAATCCGTTGATCGACGCGTTGTGCGCCGATCACACGATCGGGCAGTGGTTGGACGCCGCCACAGTTCGATCCTTGCTGGACGCGCGCGGTTATGTGGGCGATGCCCCACAGCGCGCGCGACAAATCATCGAGAAAACCCTGCACGCGCTTGCCTGACCGGGGTATTAGAAAGGAGCGCTATGCGAACGCCCTCAATCCTCGCCATTAAGAAACTGCCGCAAGCCGACGACCAGTGGCTGTTCATCGTACACTGTATGCGAACGTGGATCGCGCCGCCCGGTGAAAAGCCATATCGCCCGTATCTGCTGCTGGTCATCAACGCGTCCGGCCTGATCGTCAAGAACGACGTCCTTGAACGCGCGCCAACGGCCGGGGAAGTCACTCACACGATGCTCACCGCCATGGCCAAGCCGCCGCGCATCGTCGGCAAGGCGCAGCGGCCCGTCTCGATTAGCCTGGCCGATCAGGGTTTGGGCGAGGCGCTCAAACCTGTCTGTGATGAGCTGGGCATCGCGTTGATTGAGTACTCGATGACGCCTGAACTGCGCGAACTCCTCGCCGAGATGGAATCTGCCATGAGCGAGGGTGAAGAACTGCCCGGACTGCTCTCCGTCAAAGGCACATCGCCCGAGTTTATCGGCCAGCTCTTCAGCGCCGCCGCCGAGTTTTATCGCGCCGAGCCGTGGGTGAAACTCTACAATGTACAGTTGCTGGCGGTGCGTCATCCGGCCGAACGCAGCTACCGGTTTGTCAGCGTGATGGGCAACGGCGGGGTGGAATACGGCCTGGCAACTTATCCCACGTGGAAAGATGTCGAGGCGATGTTCGGCGCGGGGGACGACCCGCTGGCCGCACTGCCCGCCAGCGGCGCGCACTCGTTGTTGTTTAGCAATATTACCGAAGTGCCGTTCGACGATCTGGACGCCAGCGAACAGTACGGCTGGGAGATCGCTAGCGAGCAACTTTATCCGGTGCCGTTGATCTTCTATCGCGACAAAGAGCCTCGTCGTCCCAGCCTGAAAGATTTGCGCTGGTATGAAGCCGCGCTGCGGGCGATTCCGATCTTCGTGCGCGATCATCTCAAGTCCGATGGGCAGGGTGACTACCTCCCGATCGAAACCGCGATCGAAATTAACACCCATGACGGCCGCCTCAACGTGATGGTGAAATATCCAGGCGGCATTCTTCCGCCCGAAGCGCGGCCCGCCCCCGGACTCGGCTGGCAAATCCCCGGCGAGGACGACGAAGACACCCTGCCCTTCTTCGATCGGCGCGGGATGGAAGGCGCCATGCGGCAGACGGCGGCCAAAGAACTGGGCCTAGACGCAGTCGGCACCGGCGATAGCGCGCTCGATCAGGCACAGCAGATCATGTACCAGGCCTTTGATGAATCTCATCCGGGCAAGCGCCTCACGCTGGCGCATCAGGCGTTGTCGATTTCGGCGGATTGCGCCGATGCCTGGGTCTTGCTGGCGGAAGAAGAAGCCGATACCGTTCAGCGGGCGTTGGACTATTTTCAAAAAGGTGTAGAAGCCGGCCGGCGCGCACTGGGTGATCAATACTTCCAGCAATACGTTGGTGATTTCTGGGGCTTGTTGGAAACCCGACCGTTTATGCGCGCGCTGGAGGGCACGGCCAGCCTGCTGTGGAACATGAGCCTCCGCGCGGCGGCCGCCGAGATTTACTTTGAGATGCTGCGGTTGAACCCCAATGATAATCAGGGCGTGCGCTATTCGCTGCTCAACTTGTTGCTGGAAGCAGAGCGGGCCGATGACGCGCAGAAACTGCTCAAGCAATACAAGGACGATTATTCGTCAGTGTGGATCTACACACGCGCACTGTTGGAGTTCCGAACGGGCGGCGCAGCCGCTAAAGCCAACAAGTCGCTAAAGGCCGCACTGGAACAAAATCCGTTCGTGCCCGCTTATCTGACCGGGCAAAAACGCATCCCCAATCAATTGCCCGATTACATCGGAATGGGCGACGAAAACGAGGCGATTGATTATTCGTCCAGCCATCTCAATCACTGGCGGCGAGTACCTGGCGCGGTCGACTGGCTGAAGGCGCAGATCATCACGCCCAAGCCGTCCGGCCCGATGTCTACGCCGCACAGGCGCGGGCGAACGCGCTAACTGAAAAGTTGCAAACCGGCCGCCGATCCTGTGATCGGCGGCCGGTCTGTTTAGTACGTTCGCTTGGCCTTCGCTTCGATCTTGCCTGTCACGCTCAGTCCACACTGGCTCAAAAGTCCCGGCAGGCCAAATTTGACAATCGCACACAAAATCGCAATGCATCTGGAACGCAATTGCAAGGCAATTGCAAGTTCACAAACGGCTGTTTGGCTGTATACATTAATTACTCATTCTTACAGCAGAGAGGCTAAATTGTGCCTGAGCTAGACTTGATGCCGCGCCTGGCGGCCATGCAGCAGTCGCTAGCTAATTTGCGCGCTTGCGGGACAACGGCCGACACGCAGTTGCTCCTCGACCAATTGTCGGACAACCTGAACGCCGTCACGT
>JAGOBP010000082.1 GCA_017999195.1 Thermoflexales bacterium | reverse complement strand
GCCATACTTTGAGCTTGACTCAAGGGATCTATCTGGAAAACATCGTGATCTCAAAAAGCCTGTCCCTAACTGCTTCAGATCCGTGGTCGACCGTCCTGGATGGCAATACTCTCGGGCGAGTGATCTCTATTACGCCGGGTGTTAGCGTCAGTATCGCGAGTGTAACAATTCAAAATGGACAGGTAATTGATGGCAGCAACGGGGGTGGCATTAGTAATCAAGGTGTTCTCACCTTGACGAATAGCTATGTGATAGACAACTGGGTTAGTTTTTTCGACAGCATTCCGGGCGGCGGTGGAATATACAATACAGGCACACTGAACGTTATCAGCTGCACGATCAGCCATAATAGTGCCACGGGGATTGACGAGGTGGGGCTGGGCATCGCCAACCTTGGTGTACTAAGAATCAGCGACAGCGTGATAGACCAGAATTACAACTATGTATCTCCGCCACCCGGCAGTGCCCTCTATAACGCGGGCGAAGTGTCACTCCACAATGTGACAATATCTCAAACCACGGGTGCTGGCATTCATAATCGTGCAGGCGGTTTGCTCAGCCTGTCAAACAGCGTTGTCGGCCACAATTCCGGCAACTTGACCGGCGGCATCTACAATAACGGCCTCATGACCGTCACGGCGAGCCTGGTCACAGCCAATTCTACGGGGATTGCGGGCATCACGGCATATAGAGAAGCGGGTGGCATCTTTAACAACAACACATTGACTGTATTGAACAGTACCATTAGCGAGAATGAAGCCTGCGAAACTGGTAGCGGGATCTACAATGCTGGCAGTTTGCGGATGGACGGCAGCACGGTATCTGACAACAAGCACTTCTGTATACCGGCTGTCGGAGGGGCCGGGATCACTAATGATGGCACATTGTCAGTCACAAACAGCACGTTGAGTCGAAATACATCTAGTGCTGGTGGCGGTTTGTTGGCGCACGCAGGAATAGTTGAATTGAACAACGTCACAATCGCTGATAATGTTGCCCAACAGACCGGTGGCGGAATTTCTCATATCACCGGGACGTTGCAGATACAAAACACTGTCATCGCCAGAAATGCCGGTGGAGTTGCGCCAGATTGTGCCGGATCGCTCACTTCGTTGGGGAACAACCTGGTTGGGAATAGCGACGGTTGCACATTTGTGCCAGAATCGAGTGACCTTGTTGGAACAGGCGCTCAGCCAATTAACGCGCTGCTCGGGCCTTTAGGCAATTTCGGAGGTTACAACCTGACGATTGGGCTAATTCCGGGAAGTCCGGCAATCGATGCAGGCAATCCCGCAATATGCTCCAGCCTTGATCAACGGGGGTACGCACGCCAGGGAACATGCGACATTGGCGCCTATGAATTCGGCGTTGGCCCGGGTGTTCAGTTTGGATACATACCCCTGATGCGTAAGTAGGTCTTTCAAAAAATCCATCGACGCACGGCAAAGGATAGGCTGTTTCATTACCCCTTGCCGTGTTTTCGTTTATGCCGAAACCGTGATATTCCCCAGTTGGATGTACGGCGTAAAGACGTCACCGCTCCAGTAGCCGTCGCAACTCAGCGCCTCGATCTGCCGCAGTGATTTGTACAGATCACCGCTGACGCTCGCGCCGCGCACATAGCCCATCACCTTGCCGCGCTCGATCTGGTACGCCAGCACGATCGTGCGCGAGAAGTCACCGTTCAAGCCGATTGAAGCATCGCTGTCGCCAATCAAATCGATCAACAAGCCCCGCTCCACGTTCTTCAACATAGCCGATAGGCGCAGCGCGCCCTCCGCGACCCGCACGTTGGTCGGGCTGGGTACGGGCGGATCGATCAGATCACGATAGCCGTTGCCCGTGCTGATCGTCTCGGCCTGCGCCGCCGAGATGAGATTGTGATAGAAGCCAGAGACAACACCGCGCTCGATCAACGCGGTGCGGCGCGTCGCCATGCCCTCGTGATCGACGGCGGCACTATGCGGCCGATCGGGCAGCGTAGCGTCATCGTACAGGCTGAACTGCGGATCGAAGACCGCCTTCCCAATCTTGGTCGCAAAACCCGTGCGTCGTTTGCTGGCGCGCCCGTTCGAGGTCAACGCGTGCGCGCCGTTGAACGCCCACAACATCGGCTGCAAGAGCGAAGCAAAGGCCGTCGGCGAAAAGATCACCGCTTGCGGGCCGGGTGGCGGCTCGATCGGGGTCTGCGCCCAACGCAGTCGCCGCGCCATGCGCCGCGCAAACTCGAGCGGGCTGTCGTCCAGTCGTGCCGTCGAAAAGTTGTCCAACGCCACCAACACATCATCGCCCGCGCGCCGTTCCACCCACACTTCGCCCTCCAGCCAGGTATGCGTGAGTTGCGCCTCGCCGCCGTTGCTGTTATGTACTTCTACTGTTTCATGCAGTCGGCGCAATTCCAACTCGATGGCGATGTCGGACTGATTGCGCTTGATCGTGCGCATCATTTGTCGCGCCAAATCGCGCAGTTCGATCTCCGTCAACTGCGTCAACGCCGAATCTGGCCGCGTGCCAGATGTCACCGTCTCGGGAAAAACCAGCTGCGCGGGCGCATCCACCTGGGCCGTCTCGATGGCCCGCGCGATCAACTGATCATTGGTCAAGCCATCGGTCGTGCTGGCGTGGCCGATTTTGCCGTGCGCCACCGCTCGTGCCGCCCGCCCGCGAAAGGTCTGCTGCTCGATGGCCTTAACGCGGCTGTACTTGCAGCCTATCTGTGTAACAGATAAATTCCGTTCGATAAGTTCAGTTTGAATGTCCATCTCAACTCCGATTGATCCACGAAGGACACGAAACACCACGAAGTTTTCTTAGTGCACCTTCGTGCCTTTCGTGGATCATCTCTTATGCCCCACCCACTAACACATCCCGAATACGCAGATGCGGCCCGCCATCACACACGGCCAAGCCTTCCGCGCCTTTGCCGCAATCGCCGCTGCTATCGTCCCACGCGAAGTCGCTGCCGATGCCATCGATGTTGTTGAGCGTCTCAAACAAGTTGCCCGTCAACGTCATGGCCCGCACCGGCTCGGCCAACTGTCCTTTGCGAATCATGTAGCCGTGCTTCGCCACAAACGTGAAGTCTTCCAGCATCGTCTCGCCCCCCGCCCAATCACACGCATACACGCCCAGGTCAACATCGCGAATCAAGTCGTGCAGCGAGCCGCCGTCGGATGGCGCGATGGCCGTGTTGGTCATCCGCACTTGCGGCGCGTAGCGATACGAGGTCGCACGTCCATTGCCCGTGAGCTGTTCCTTCATCATGCCCGCTGTTTCGCGCGAATGCAGCCGCCCCACCAGCACACCGTCGCGCATCAGCCATGTCTTTTGCGTGGGCACACCTTCATCGTCATACTTCGCGCTGCCGCGCAAGTGCGGCGCTGAACCATCGTCAAAGATGTTGAGATTGCGTGGACCAAACTGCCGCCCCAGTGTCATCATCGCCTGCGCCTGCGGATTCTCCGCGATGAAGTCGGCCTCCGACAAATGCCCAAACGCCTCATGCGTGAACAAGCCCGCCATGATCGGATCGAGCACGACGGTATAGCGCCGACTGCGCACACGTCGCGCCGACAGCTGCTCCAGCGCGAGTTGCGCGGCGGCCTGCGCCAAATCCGATCGATCCAGCACGGCCTCATAGCCCTGCGCCAGGGCCAGCGACTTCGAACCGCGCTGCACATTTTCGCCATCGCGTGCCATCGCCGTGAGGTGCAGATCAATCAACGGTCGCTCTTGATAAATGAAAGTCCCTTCGGTGTTGGCGTACCACGTTGTCACAAACGCATCGAAGTACGACACGTGCGTCGCTTCAATGCGCGGATCACAGCGCAGCATTTGATCGTTATAGCGTGCAATCAACGCTTGTTTCTCACTCAACGGCACTGATCGAAAATCAACCGCGAGGTCGGCGCACACCCGATCGGTGATCGGTGCGATCGGGGCCAGCGTGATCGGATCAGTATCGCTGGCTTGCGCCAGTCGAATCGCCGCCTGGACGTGCGCGCGTAGCGCGCGCAGATCGGCCTCGCCCGTAAACGTCACCGCCCCCCAGCCGCCGTGCGGCGCCAGCGCGCGCGTGAAGCAGCCGTAGTCAATCGAGGTGTCGATCGCTTCCAGTTGATCGCCGCGAAAAGTGATTGAAGTTGCTTCGCAGCGCTCTAAACGAATCTCGGCGTAAGGTGTGTTCAGTTGGCGCAACGCGGCGATCAGCCGGTCTTGCATAGCAGACTCCCAAAGGATAGCCAAATCTCCGTTAGCGCAGGCCGCTGACGGCTGGATTTTTCTCCAGACAGGAACCGGTTAAATAACGATTTGATCGAGAAAACAAGGGGAAAACGCGGGTGCTGCGGTTACACCAAAATTCTATCACGCCCCGGCTTGCGGCTGTCAAGGGCCAATTTGGATAGCCCACATCTGGCGATTGTGCCCAAAAGCACACCCAGCCGTGGGCTATCCAACCCGCTGATGTTCATATAGTAAACGGTAAAATTTGAGTAAAAAAGGCCCGGCTGAGACGGGTCGGGAGGTTACTTGACCAACAAACAAGCCGCCTGATGTGTGTCCGAAAGGGGAATGAACGGCGGATCAATTTCTTTGCAGCGATCGATTGCCACGGGGCAGCGGGGATGGAAGCGGCAGCCGGTGGGCAACTGGATGGGATTGGGCGTTTCGCCCTGCAAAATCACCCGCTCGCGGCGCAAACGTGGATTAGGCACAGGCACAACAGACAGCAAAGCCTTGGTATAAGGGTGCTGCGGCTTCGATAAAACTTCGCGCGTCACGCCAATCTCGACGATGCGGCCTAAGTACATCACCGCCAACCGATCGGCAAAATACGCGACCGTGCCTAAATCGTGCGTGATGAACAAGATGCTGATGCCGCGTGAATCGCGCAGGCCGCGCAGCAGATTCAAGATGTCCGCGCGGATCGACACATCCAGCATAGACACCGGCTCATCCGCGACGAGCAATTCCGGTTCAAGCACCAACGCGCCCGCAATCACCACGCGCTGTCGCTGCCCGCCCGATAGTTCATGCGGGAACCTCAAGAAGTAGTCTTCGGCGGGGCGCAGGCCCGCATCTTCCAACGCCGCCTTCACGCGCGCGATGCGTTGCGGACGCGGCTTCGCCAGACCGTGCACTTCCAGCGGCTCGGCCACGATGTCGAAGATGGTCAATCGGGGGTTGAGTGATTCGTAGGGGTCTTGAAAGATCATCTGCGCCTTCTGACGCAGGTGCTTCATCGATACGGTCGGCGAATTCATCTGCTCGCGCGTCACCACTTGCGGTTGCGGCGAAGACTCCAGCGCCACCAAACCCGCACGGCGACGACGCTCGTGTACACCCACGATTTGCCCGTCAAACAAGATCGATCCATCGGTTTGCTCTTCCAGCCCCAGCAGCGTCTTCGCAATCGTCGTCTTGCCGCAGCCCGATTCGCCCACTAACGCCAGCACTTCGCCCTTCGCCACATCAAACGACACGCCATCAATGGCCTTCACAAACGACGGCGCTTTGCGGCGCAGCACGTCGCCGATCGATTGCCTGACTGGAAAATATTTTTTCAAGCCGTTGACGGCCAACTTCGGCGTGGACATCAGGCGTCGACCTCCGGGCCGGATAACAGATGACACGCGGCCACGTGACGAGTAACGAACGAGGAATACAACGTGGCACGCGGCGATTGATCGGTGACTTCGATCAATTTCGGCGCAACATTCGCGCACCGATCGATCTTCACGTGACAACGCGGCTCGAAGCGGCAGCCGGGCGGCAGTTCATTCAGGCGCGGCGGATAGCCCGGGATGGAGGCCAACGTATCGCCGGGCTTGTTGAGATCGGGAAAAGCCTTCAAAAGGCGCTGCGTATAAGGGTGCTGCGGCGCGTTGTACACAATATCGATCGAGCCGTATTCGGCCACTTTGCCGCCGTACATCACCACGACGCTGTCGCAAATTTCGGCGACCACGCCTAAATCATGCGTGACCAGCACTACGGCCAAGCCTAATTCTTTCTGAATGTTCTTCAAGAGATCGAGAATTTGCGCTTGAATCATCACATCGAGGGCGGTGGTCGGTTCGTCGGCGAACAGTAATTTAGGCTTACAGGCCAGCGCCATCGCGATCATCGCTCGTTGCCGCATGCCGCCCGAATACTGGTGCGGATACTGATCTTTGCGCGACTTCGCAATGCCCACCAAATCCAGTAATTCTTCCACGCGCCGATCGGCCCCCGCTTGATCCATCAAGTTGTGCAGCAGAATCGCTTCGCCGATCTGATCGCCTACTTTGCGCACGGGGTTCAGCGCGTTCATCGCGCTCTGGAAGACCATCGCCATTTCCTTCCAGCGATAGTGCCGCATCTGCCGCTCGCTGATACCCAGCAGGTCCACGCCGTTGAACAGCACTTGCCCGCGCGTGATGCGGCCCGCGGCCGGGAGCAGCCGCATCAGCGAGAGCATCGTCGTCGTTTTGCCGCAGCCCGATTCGCCCACAAGGCCCAGCGTCTGGCCTGGATACACGTCGAACGACACGTCCTCGACGGCGTGCATCACCGTGCCATCGGGCGTGATGAAGTCTGTATTCAGATGCCTAACACTGAGCAGCAGTTCCGATGTGTTCATGATCTAAAATCGATCCACGAAGAGCACTAAGAATTGCTTAGTGGTTCTTCGTGGACTTCGTGGATCACAGCGACCATATGTTGATCGCCTTCCAGATGATGCGACGTAAGCCGCGGGTTGAACATCTCTTCCAGCACGTTACCAAGCAGCACACAGCCCAGCGTCACCCACACAATCGCCAGGCCGGGCGGCAGGTAGAACCACCACGCGCCATTGGACACCGCGCTGCGATCGAAGGCAAAGTTCAACATCGTGCCCCACGATGGCTGCGTCGGATCGCCCAAGCCCAAGAAGGCCAGACCGGATTCAACCAAGATCGAAGTCGAGATGATCAGCACCGTGCTGGCGACGATCAACGGCAGCACTTGCGGCAGAATGTGTCTGCGAATGATGTGCAGATTACCCGCCCCGATGGCGCGCGCGCGCGCCACAAATTGCCGTTCCTTGATCGACAGCACTTGCGATCGGATAAGGCGCGCTGTGCTGGTCCAGTACAACAAACCGATGACGGCGATCAACACCAGCAGCGGCGGGATGCTGGAATTCACCTGCCGGATGACGGCCACCAGCACGATAATCAGCGGCAGATCGGGAATGACCAGAAAGACATCCGTGGTGCGCATCAACAATGTATCGATTTTGCCGCCGAAGTAGCCCGCCAGAATGCCCAACGTGCTGCCGATAAACATCGCGATGAGGCCCGCCATAAAGCCGATGAGCAATGAAATGCGCGCGCCATACACCAATTGCGTCCACACGTCCCGACCGGCATCGTCGGTGCCTAGCGGGCCATGCACGCTTGGCGGCGCAAAGGTCAGGCCGCGCCCGTTCGCATCGCGGATGGTGTCGGTGGGTTGATACGGCGTCATCACCGGCGCAAACGTGGCCAGACCGATCGCCGTGATCAGCAGAAACGCGCCGATTTTGCCCATCCGGCTGCGGCGGAAGAGTTTCCAGAAGTTGGCGAAGTTGCGCTTGAAGATGAGCCAGCGATCGTTCATAATGAGTAACGAGTAATGCGTAATCAACCGAGCAATTGTTCAATCTCATCCAAATGATAGTGACGATGTTCGGCGCGCGATAGTTTGATGGGATGACCGGCGTGTACCAGTTCGGCCAGCATGTCATCGGATAATTTGTCCAATTCACGGTCGAGTTCTTCGGCGGTGGAGACGGCCAGCTGCGCGGCCGTGTGCGGCGGCAGCGCCAGACACAGTGCTTTGGCCGCATCATTGATGGCATCCACATCGGCGGGATGCGGCGATGGGCCAACGCCATGCCGCTCGAAGCGATGCAGCAACTTCAGCACGCGCTGATCCCAGAACGCGATGTGCGCCAACGTGGCGGCCACGGTCCAGCCTGCGCCCACTTCGCGGCGCAGATCGTCGTCGCTCAATTTCGCGACCAGCGCCTTCAACCGCTCACGCTGAAGCGCATTCTCTTCACTGTAAGATCGCTTACACATCACTCATCACTCGTCGTTTCTCACGCACCACGTATCACGCACCACGTTTTCCATCACGTCTCTCTCACTCTCGGATCAAGATACGTGTACAGTAAATCCGCCAACAAATTCGCCACGATCACACTCACGGCCAACAGCAAGAACGCGCCCTGCAACAGCGGAAAGTCCTGTTTTTCCAGCGCAGTTTGAAATAACTTGCCCAGCCCGTCATACGAAAACACCGTCTCGATGTAGATCGCGCCGGAGACAGTGAAGCCCAGATTCAAGGCCACCAGCGTCACGATCGGCAGCATGGCATTCTTCAGCGCGTGCTTGCGCAAGACTTGCCAGTTGCTGAAGCCTTTGGCCTTGGCCGTCAGGATGTAATCTTCACCTAGCACTTCCAAAATCGACGAGCGCATGATCAGCATGTATTCGCCCAGATACACGATCGTGAACGCGAGGGTCGGCAGAATCAGGTGACGCAGAATATCGGGCAGATTTTCAAGGAACGGCTTGCCGATGTTGCCCGGCTCGACCGAGCCGCCTGTGGGCAGGCCCAGCCACGTACTGCCCGCTGCCAGCAAAATGATGCCCAGCCAGAAGGTGGGCGTAGCCCACGCGATGAGCGAGAAGGTCAACGCGCTCACATCGACAGCCGTCTTGCGCTTCCAGCCCGCGAACAGGCCCAGCGTAATGCCCAGCACAATCGACAGGACTTGCCCGCTGGTGATCAGCAACAGCGTATAGCCGAGCTTGCTCATCAGCACTTCGCCCACCGGCCGACGCAGCGACCATGATACGCCCAGATTGCCCTGTGCCCACTGGCCGACGGTGTTAACGAACTGATCGGGAAATAGCGGCTTATCCAGGCCAAATTGTTCGCGCAAAGCCTGCTGGGCTTCTTTGGAGATGCGCACATTGCGGCCAATCACGGCGCGCACGGGATCGCCGGGCAGCACGCGGAAGAGGAAGAAGTCGATCGTGACGACGACGGCCAACGTCACAATCGCCAGCAGCATTTTGCGCAGTAAATAATCGCGACGGTTCATGGCATCAAAAGACCCCTCTCCCGTGCGGCGGGAGAGGGGCTTGAGGTGAAACTACTTGACAGGCTCGACCTGTCTTAACGACGCGGCCGATTCAAGCGCCAGAATCGGCGACTCGATGAAGTTCTTGAAGCGATCGGTGCGGTACGCTTGCAGCGTGTCCGCGTACCAGTACACGATGTACGGCTTGTCGTCGAAGACCAGCTGCTGCATCTCCCAAACGATCTTCTGGCGCTGGGCCGGATCCGTCGCCGTCTGTTGCGCCTTATACAATTCATCGTACTTGGGATTGCTGTAGCCGCTGTCGCTCCAGCCGCCTTCGACGAACTGCTCGCTGGTCAAAACGTTGAGCATGAAGTCGGGATCGGGGTCGCTGCCCCAGCCCCACAACAGCAGGTCGTAGTCGCCCGCCGGACAGCAGGCCGAGGTCAACGCATCAGGGTCGACGGCCTGCGGCGTGACCTTGATGCCCGCCTCTTTGAACCAGCCCGCCATCAGATCGGCCACACGCGGCGCAGTGTCAGAATCCGACGGGAATTGCAGCCTAAAATCGAGCCGCACGCCGTCTTTCGCGCGGATATTGTCCGGGCCTTTAATATAGCCCGCTTTTTCCAGCAAATCATTGGCCGTCTTCAAATCAAAGGGCACGTCTTGAATGGCGGGATTGTGCCAGAAGCCGCCGCCCAGCGACGGCGGAATGATACTGTAGCCCGGCTTGCCCAGGCCCTGCAAGACAATATCCACCAGGTCTTGCTTGTTGATGGCGTGCGCAATAGCCAGTTTGACCACAGGGTCTTCCAGCGCCGGACTGCGCGTCGGCTTGGGATCATGATCGGCCGGCGCGGAATTGATAATCAGTTGCGACAGCGCCCGGCTGGGCTGCTGCACCAATTTGACGTTGGCAAAGCCCTTCACCGTTTCTGCCGCCGTGCTGGGCACCTCGATCATCGCGTCGATGTCGCCCGCCTTGAGGGCCTGCACCATAGCGTCTTCGTTGTCGAAGGTGCGGAAGATGGCCTGATCGATCTTGGGGCGGCCCAAATGATAATCGGGATTGGCGTCCAACACGATGACGCCCTGATCTTTATCGAACGTCTTCAACTTGAACGCGCCGCTGCCCATGGCCGCATCGTTGGCGAAGTTCTGCAAATCCTCGGGCGTGGCGAAGGCTTCAAAATCTTTGCGCGGTAACGCATACAAAAACGACACGCGGTATTCCATGTTCCCGATCGGTTCTTCCACCCCGATCTGAACCGTCTGCGCATCGGTGGCGAGGGCCTCTTTGAAGCCGCCCACATAGCCGGACAGCGCCGCCCAGCCATCGGGATTCTGAATAACGGCGTTGATCGACCAGGCCACATCTTCGGCGGTCAGGGGCGTGCCGTCGTGCCACTTCAAGTTATCGCGCAGATTGAAGGTCCACAGCAAACCGTCGGGCGAGCTGCTCCACTCGGCGGCGAGATCACCGGTGTATTTGCCGTCGATCCCTTCGGTCACGAGCGGACTGAGGATCAGATCGAACATGATGTACGACTCGGTGAGGAAGGCGTAGGCCGGATTCAGGGTGTCTGGTTTGCCCAACCAGCCCAACTTCAGCACCGCGGGGTCGGCCGCAGGCGCGGGCGCGCTCGGGGCAGCGGGTTCAGTCGGTTTGGTGGCAGGCGCGGCGGGTGTCAGAGTCGCGGCCGGACCGCAGGCGGTCAACAGCCAGCTAACAATCAGCAACCACACACTCCAGGTTGCATAGCGGCGACGAGCGGGTGAACGTGACATGTCTCCTCCTTATATGTCAACGCACGATCTGCATCAGGTGGAC